>JAFYOL010000093.1 GCA_017560205.1 Erysipelotrichaceae bacterium
AAGAATTGGCACAGGCTGAAATACGATATTGTTTAGAAGATGATCTGATGATTTTCCAATTTAAATTAGATGAATATGTTGTTTCTAAAAGTTATCGAGTGTCACATAAGAAAAAATTCTGTTTTCTGAGGTGGTGTCTATGAATCAAATCTGGGTGGTGTTGTGTCTTGCTGCACTAGGTTATGGTATTGTCAGTGGTCATATTGATACAATGAATCAGATCTTGATTGAAGTAGGGCAGGATACCTTTGACTTTGTCGTACCTGTCATTATGATGACCTGTTTTTTCAGTGGGATTATGGAAATTGCGAAAGCTTGTGGGTTGTTGAAGGGATTACAGAAAATGATGCAGCCGCTTCTTGTGCGACTTTTTCCGGATGTGCCAGAAGATAACTCAGCACTGCAATACATTGGCGCCAACATTGTGATCAACATGTTTGGGCTGGGATTTGCCGCAACACCATCGGGTCTTAAGGCGATGGAGCATCTACAGGAGCTCAATTCTGACAAAAAGACCGCATCTAGAGCCATGGTCACATTTCTTGTACTGAATACTGCTGGTGTTACGATATTATCAACCAATATCATTGCATATAGACAGGCAAGTGGATCTTTAATGTCGACACAATATATACCCTATGCAATCCTAAGTACACTCATGGCTTCGGTTGCTGGTCTGTTGTTGGACAGGTGGTGGAACTATCGAAAATCTTAGTGTCTGGATTTTACCAGTATTTATTTTGATGATTTTCTGTGTTAGTTTTATAAAAAGAGTGAATTCTTATGAGGTCTTTGTTTTAGGAGTAAAGGATGGGCTGAATTTAATCAGTGCCATTTTACCTAGTTTGATGGCTATGATTTTGATGGTCAATCTGATTCGTGAATCTCATTTGTTTGATCTGATTCAGATTCCTTTTGTGAATCTTCCGTCTGAACTTGTTGCGATGTGTATTTTCCGTCCAATATCAGGTGGGGCATCATTGGCGATGATGGTCAATATCTTTCAGTTATATGGTCCTGATTCTTTGTATGGACTGATGTCATCAGTGATACAGGGTTCAACGGATACTACTATTTATGTGCTTGCCTTGTATTTTTCGTCTGTGGGCATTAAGAAAATACGCAATGCCATGTGGATTGGTTTGTTTGCGGATGTTGTGGGAATATCAACTGCCATATTTCTCTCTATGCTTTTTTTCTGATTCATGGTAAAATAGGGCAGGTTAGGAGTGAGTACGATGGAAAGATTACAGAAAGTCATCGCACAAAGCGGTATTGCCTCAAGACGCAAGGCTGAAGAAATGATCAAAGAAGGTCGTGTTACAGTTGATGGTAAACTGGTAACAGAAATGGGTGTTCAGGTAAGACAGGGTGCTAAAATCTGTGTGGATGGTAAACCTATTGTGAGAGAAAACAAGGTTTACTATGTCATGAACAAGCCTAAAAAGACAATCTGTTCACTGAATGATGAACATCAGCGCAAGACAGTTGTCGATATTACAGAGATTAATGAACGTGTATTTCCAGTTGGTCGATTGGATTATGATACAACAGGTGTTCTGATTTTAACGAATGATGGAGAATTTGCGAATGAAATTATTCATCCTCGTTATCATATTCCAAAGACATATGAACTGATTATCAATGGTATTTTAAAGACTCCAGAAATCAAACAGCTGGAATCTGGTGTTGAACTGGATGGTATCATGACACTTCCTGCAAAGGTTTGGGTGACAAACAAGGATTTTGACAAGAATCAGACTTCTTTGGAACTGACTATTATGGAAGGCAGAAACCATCAGGTTAAGCGTATGATGGAATACTTTGGTTATGAAGTAAGAAAACTGAATCGCAAATCCTTGGGATTCCTTATGGTCAATGATTTAAGACCAGGTGAATATCGTCTGTTGAAACCATTTGAAGTAAAACAGTTAAAGCGTCTGGCAAATGAAGGTAAACTGAAATAAAAAGAATCGAAGCTTAGAGATAAGCTTCGATTTCTTTTTGGTCAGGGTCGATATAAATTGTTCTGTAACTGCTCATGGAGACAAAACCAGGTTTTGTACCAGGAACTTTCTTTAAATTTTTAACAGGACACCAGTCAACAGGGACTGAACTTGACATTCTGCCTTTTGAATACCATGCTGCAATATGTGCACCTAAACGAATCATTTCTTCTGTAGGATTTGGATTGGTGATGATGACATGGGCTCCATGATAGTCTTTGGCATGCATCCAGATGTGATCTTTGCGTGCTGTCTTGAATGTCAGATAATCATTCTGCAGGTTGTTTTTACCGAAAAGAATCTGTGTCTGTTCATCAAACTGAAGTACAGTGATGGCAGGGGCAGTTTCTTTTTTCTTTTTGCGGATTTTGCTGACTTGTTTTTTCAGATAACCTTGCTGAACAAGCTCATCTCTGATTTCAGTAGCGTCATTGAAATCGGCAAGTTCTAGCTGCTGGTCCAAACCTTCAAAATATTCAATTTCTTTTGTGCATAAATCAATCTGTTCCAAAAGGTGGACTTGTCCTTTTTTGCCTTTTGTGTATTTCTGGAAACATTTCTTAGCATTTTGACGACCATCAAGTTTTGGGTCAAGTGGAATGGTGATTGTACCTTCACCTTCAAAGCGATCAAAAGTAACGGATTTTTCTCCTTTTTTGACCATCCAGGCATATGCGTGCAGATAATCACCATATTCCTGCCATTTCTGACAATCTAATGCCTCATCATAAGCTTCCATCAGTTTAGGGAGTTTCGTTTTATGATGTTTCAGCTGAGCACGTACCAGTTTGAACAGATCACCTGTAATCTGTTTGATGCGGTCTTTTTCTTCTTTGTGATAATAGAGGACATCCATGCCAATCATCATTGGATAGTGTTCAAATGTATCAGATAAATGAGTTAATGGAATAACATGATACTGCATTTCACCGTTATCTTCGCACAGATAGAAGTCTTCAGATGTTCCAATTTGTTTCATGATGTCTTCAAACAGTTCACCTTTGTCCATGCGATAGAGTACTTCTTTGGATAAAACAGGGGAGAAGCCATGCAGTTGTGATGTCAATGACTGACTCAGATCAAGTGTGCAGCATTCAAATGGATTCTGTTTTCCTTCCTGTTCTTTTGGCTTTTTAAACAGTGCACCTGGTTGGATTGTACGTTGATTGTTCTGAAAAGGTGGGATGCGTTTTAATGCATCCAGAATCTTTTCGTGTTCATCTACGAGGATGACATTGGCATATTTACCCATCAGTTCAATGTAAAGATGACGTTCAACACGATCACCGATTTCATTTCTGATCATGATGGTCATATCCAGCCATCTGTCCAGTCCGCCTTGTTCAACGGAAATGATCATGCCATTTTCAAGATGTTTTCTCAGCAGCATGACAAAAGGACTTGGACTTTCTGGTGTAGGGTAGCTTTTTTCTGTAATGCTGATGCGATTGTATTGTGAATGGGCAGATACTAAGAGACTTACTTTCTGTTTTCCACGACATTGAAACAGAAGTTCAGTGTTTGATATCTGATATATTTTATTGATACGTAATGGAAGGGGTTTTTGCAGTTCTTTGACCAGCTGATAAAGAATAATTCCATCCAGTGCCATAATCTCACTTCGCTTTCTAAATCCTGATTATTATAACACAATCATTGAGAGTTCACACCTAAATCGGATGGATTGATTGACAACCAGCATGAGCATTTAGTAAAATTATAGAAACAATCAGGAGGAATTTATGGATATTCGTTATTCTTGCAATCAGCGTGATTTTAAGCGCTACACAACACAGGAAACACGTGATGAATTTTTGATCACTGACCTGTACAGACCAGATGAAGTGGTTTCTGTTTACTCTCATGTTGACCGTATGGTGACATTTGGATGTATGCCAGTCAATGAAACTGTATCACTGGATAAAGGGCTTGATGTATGGGCTAACTTCGGTACACACTATGTACTGGAACGTCGTGAAATTGGTATTTTCAACTTAGGTGGAGCAGGTAAGATCGTTGCTGATGGTGTTGAATATCCATTAGATTATAAAGACTGTCTGTACATTACACAGGGGACTAAAGAAGTGCTGTTCTCATCTGACGATAAAGATCATCCTGCTAAATTCTACATGGTATCAGCTCCTGCACACTGTGCATATGAAACTAAGCTGATTACGATTGCAGAAGCTGCAAAGCGTACACTGGGTGATGTTGCAACTTGCAATAAGCGTACAATCAATCAGTTCATTCATCCAGCAGTATTGAAGACTTGTCAGCTGACTATGGGTATGACTAATCTTGAAGTTGGAAGCAACTGGAACACAATGCCATGTCATACACATGA
>JAFYOL010000012.1 GCA_017560205.1 Erysipelotrichaceae bacterium
GGGAAACTGGATGCTACAGAAGAAGAAATCATTGCCGCAGCGAAAATGGTTTCTGCACATCAGTTCATCATGTCCTTTGATGATGGTTATCAGACAGAAGTAGGTGAGTCAGGTTCACGCTTATCTACAGGACAGAAACAGCTGATCTGTTTTGCGCGTGCTGTACTGGCTGATCCTGCGTTTTATGTACTGGATGAGGCAACTGCATCCATTGACACAGAGACTGAACGTATCGTACAGGATGCAATTGAAACGACAATGAAAGAAAAGACCAGTTTTGTGGTTGCGCATCGTTTAAGTACGATTGTATCTGCAGATCGCATTCTGGTAATTAAAAAGGGGAAAATCGTTGAAGATGGAACCCATCGACAACTGATGGAATTGAAAGGATATTATTATCGTTTGTATACCAATCAGTTCAAAGAAAATCTTGAAAAACAGCTTTTGAAGGGAGATTAAGCATGGAATTTGATTTTGTCAAAGAAATGGAAAATGGCATTGTGATGGATTATGCCGAAAATAAGTTCATCTTTGTGGTGAAGGATTTCTGGTCTAAAGAAGAGATTGGATTTCTGAAAAAGAAAAAGGGAATGATCTCCCTGATTGAAAAGGAACAGCTTCCGGTTTTTATTCTTCAGATTGAAGAAGGTCTGGAAAGCAGTGACTGTGTGTTCAGTCTGAATTCTGACAATGATGCTTGTCTTGCATTACAGAATTATCAGTTTGAAATTCATGTGTTTGATGAAGCAGGTAATGAAGTTGTCAAGCGTACTGCTGAAGCGGATAAGAAAGCTTCTGTAGCTATCTATGATATTCTGCATCATGCGATCAAGGATGAAGATGAAGCTTTACTGGATGCAAAGATCGCCAAGATTTCTGTTCATGAACCATTTGAACTGGAAGAAATGACAGAGCTTCATATCAAATTTTAGGTGATGTCATGTTGATGAGTGTACATCAGCTCTCTAAACGATATGGAGAGAAAGTCTGCTTCAATAAGATCAGTTTTGCGATTGAAGACCATGACAAGATGGGGCTGATTGGACGCAATGGCTGCGGTAAAACGACTCTGATGCGTATTTTAGCTGGACTGGATCAAAGTGATGAAGGGGAAATTATCCGTAAAAATGGACTGCGTGTGCGTATGTGCATGCAGGACCAGTTTTTTGATGACTCCAAAACAATCTTTGAAACAGTTAAAGCATCTTTTGTCCAGGCTAAAGAGAATTATGAAGCAGAAACAATATTAACAAAACTGGGATTTGATGATCTGCATCGTCCAGTAAAAGGGTTATCAGGTGGGGAGAAAAAGCGTCTGGCATTAGCTTGTGCGTTGTGTGAACCATGTGATCTTTTATTGCTGGATGAACCAACGAACCATCTGGATCCTTTGATGATTCTCTGGCTTGAAAAAATGCTGATGCGCTTTAAGGGAGCGATTGTCATGGTTACACATGATCGTTATTTCCTGGAGCGTATCTGTACACGTATGATTGAGCTGGATCGTGGTGAACTGTTGATGGCACAGGCTAATTATTCAGCTTATCTTGAACTGAAAGAAAAGATGCTGGCAGAAAAGGAAGCTCAGCATCAGAAACGCCAGAATTTCTTACGAAAAGAAACGGAATGGATTCGTGCAGGAGTGCAGGCCCGTACGACAAAAAGCCGTGCACGTATTGAACGTTATGAAGCTTTAAAGGCAATGGCTGCACCTGAACGCATGGGAAAAGTTGAACTGAATTTTGATTCTGCCCGTTTAGGTGGGAAAACGATTGAAGCTTTGAACGTTTCAAAGACTATGGGAGATAAAGTTTTATTTGAAGATTTCAGTTATCTGGTTGATCGTGAGGATCGTTTAGGGATTATTGGAATCAATGGCTGTGGTAAAAGTACACTCATGCAGATGATGGCAGGGGTACTGGAACCTGATACTGGACTGATGGATCAGGGAGAAACTGTCCGTGTCGGCTATCTTTCTCAGGAAACTCATATGGATGATTTGTCTATTCGGGTGATTGATTATCTGCAGTCAGATTTGATTGAAACCAAAGAAGAGACATTAAGTGCTTCACAGATGCTGGAACGTTTTCTGTTTCCGAAGAATCTGCATTATCTGACATTGGCTCATATTTCCGGTGGAGAAAGAAGACGTTTAGGTTTATTGAAAGTACTGATGGATCAGCCGAATATTCTGTTTCTGGATGAGCCGACCAATGATCTGGATATTGATACATTGAATGTACTGGAAGAATTTCTGGATGAATTTAAAGGTGCAGTGATTGTGGTTTCTCATGATCGTTATTTTCTGGATAAGGTCTGTGATCATGTGCTGATTTTCCAGAATGGTTCCATTGTAGAATCATTAGGAAGCTTCAGTGAAAATGCCGATAAGATTGAACCTGAAATCATCAAGAAAGAAAAGCCTGTTGTAGTGGTAAAACCGAAATCTAAAGGTCTTACTTATATGGAAAAGAAAGAACTGACAGAACTTGAGAAGAAAATGCCTGTTCTGGAAGAGAAAATACATCATCTGGAGCAGCAGCTGAATGAATGTTCTGATTATGGCAAAATCAAAACGTTGTCTGATCAGCTTGAATCTGAACGTGAACTTCTTGAAGAGTGTACGCTGCGCTGGATGGAACTTTCTGAAAAAGCAGAAGGATAAAAAAGGCTTGTTTCTGTTTTGTTTTCAAATGAAATGGAACATGTTATAATAGGAGCGTTTTTAGAAAACGGTGACTAAATGAAGAAAATTGAAATGTTGATACTCTTGCTGATCATAGGTTTGGATCAGCTGACTAAAAGCTGGATTGAATCCATTCTTCAGCTTCATGAATCCATTGAATTGATTCCTGGATTCTTTTCATTGACTTATGCTAGAAATACAGGGGCAGCTTGGAGCATGCTTGCAGGACAGATGACATTCTTTATTGTTCTGACAAGTGCTGTTCTTTGCGGACTGATCTGGCTGATGGTCAAGACACCAAAAGAAAGTACATGGACACGCATCAGTTTTTCACTGATTATGGGTGGTGCAATTGGTAATTTTATTGATCGCATCAGTTTTGGCTATGTACGTGACTTTTTGGATTTTATACTTTTTGGATATGATTTTCCAATTTTTAATGTGGCAGATATGGCACTGTGCATTGGTGTAGCACTTCTGGCACTTGTGATGCTTATGGACAAGGAGGAAAGTGTTCTATGAGTAAAATTGAACTGGTAATTACAGAAGAAATGGCGCTGATGCGTCTGGATAAAGTTCTCTCTTCAGAAATTGAAGATCTTTCCAGAAGCTATCTTCAGACATTGATGGATGAACAGCGTGTGACTGTCAATGGGAAAGTAGTGAAGGCATCCTACAAAGTTAAAGTTAACGATGTTGTTGTGATTGAACCAAAAGAAGCAGAAGAACTCGAGGCAGTTCCTCAGGATCTGAATCTGGATGTTGTGTACGAGGACCATGATGTAATCGTTGTCAACAAGCCGAAGGGTATGGTTGTTCATCCTGGACCTGGTAATCCGGATGGAACACTGGTCAATGGTCTTTTGTATCATTGTACAGATTTGTCTGGTATCAATGGCGTATTGCGTCCTGGTATTGTTCATCGTATTGATAAGGATACAACAGGTTTGATTGTTGCCTGTAAAAATGATAAGTCTCATGAATCTCTGGCAGATCAGCTGATGCTGAAAACGGCATCACGAAAGTATCTGGCTTTGGTTCATGGTGTTATGCCTCATGAGTTTGGAACGATTGATGCACCAATTGGTCGTGATGATAAAGATCGTCAGAAAATGGCAGTCACTGCAAAAAATTCTAAACCTGCAGTAACTCATTTTAAGGTGGTTGAACGTTTTGATGATTTTACTCTGATGGAATGCCGTCTTGAAACAGGACGTACACATCAGATTCGTGTTCATATGCAATACATTGGATTCCCGATTGTCGGTGATCCAAAGTATTCTTTGAGAAAGACAAGAAATGATACCCAGGGACAGATGCTTCATGCGTTTGAACTTACATTTGTCCATCCATCTACACAGCAGTCGATGACATTCAATGCGCCTCTCCCTGAGTACTTTGAACAGATTTTGAACGAACTCAGAGAGAAAGGAGCACAAAAGTGAAAATTGATGCAAATAAAACGAGATTGATGCAGATTGCAGCTTTTCTGATTAAGAATCACAGTTATCAGTTTGTCAGTGTTCAGCAGACAGAGCATGAAATCTGGTTGGTGAATCCAAAGAACGAGGAATATCCTGTTATTCGTCTGACATCGAATGAATCAGGTGCACTGTATTTTGATAAGAATCGTGTACTTCAGGTTCATTCTGCAATTTCACAGGTGTTTAAACGTGAAAGTCGTCTTCTGCAGCTGTGCATCAATGATGAAAATGGTGTAGATGAAGATGATGAAATTCTGATTTCAGTTGTTCGTCGTGAACAGATTTACGGATTTGATGTGAATGCAGTGTTCCCAGGCATTCAGAAAGCATTGACTGTATTTGATAATCCTCAGATTGAGTATGCTTTGATTATGAAGGAACTGGAAATGAATTCTCGTCAGAAAGCAGCACAGAAATCAAAACTGATGCAAAGTAAACTGCCTAAAGTTACCACAGTGGTGGTTGCGCTGTGTGTCATGGTTTTTGGTGCTGTCAATCTTTTGACTGAAGCACATGGCGATCAGATTGCCTGTGCAGTTGCGATGGGTGCATATTATAAGGCATTTGTCGTGTTGGGTGGAGAATACTGGCGTCTTTTGACAAGCGGTTTTGTGCATTCTGATGTCTTCCATCTTTTGATGAACATGATAGCCTTATACAATATGGGACGTTTCTGTGAAGAGGTTTTTGGGGCAAAGAAGATGCTTCTGATTCTTTTGACATCAGTTGTATCAGGTTGCTGCCTGATGCATCTGACAAATCCAAACATTGTTGGTATGGGAATGTCAGGTGGAATTTATGGTTTGATGGGAGCGTTCCTTGTCTATGCCGGTTCACGTGGCGTTTTCCGTCAGAAAGCTTTTCAGGTTCGTTTAACAAATATGATTTTTGTCAACCTGATGCTGAACTTTATGCCTGGAGTTGCCGCTGCAGCGCATTTTGGTGGACTTGCGTGCGGATTGCTTTGGGGTCTTGTCTTCTGTGATCTGAAGATGGAAAGTGTACGTAAACATACAGCTGCTTGTCTTGTTGCATTGGCTTTGTTTCTGGGATACAAAACAATTCAGGTCAAAGAAGTTGATCCGATTTATCCGGGTACTGATATGAAAACTGCAGAAATCTATAAAGCAATTGGACTTGAAACTTATGCAGAAAATCTCTTAAATACTACATTCAAGTACTATGTACAAATTGAGGAGGATGCACAATGAAAAGACAACAGGTCATCAGTTGGGATGAATACTTTATGGGGCTGGCTCATCTGTCTGCGCTTCGATCAAAAGATCCGAGCACACAGGTAGGTGCCTGCATCGTTGATGGCAACAACAAGGTTGTTTCCATCGGATATAATGGTTTTCCAATGGGATGCAGTGATGATGAATTCCCTTGGGGTAGAGAAGGCGGCATGCTGGAGACAAAATATGCTTTTGTCGTTCATGCTGAATTAAACGCTATTCTTAATTCACCACGCTCATTGGCAGGCTGCACATTGTATGTTTCTTTGTTTCCTTGTAATGAATGTGCTAAGGCAATTATTCAGTCAGGAATTCGCAAAGTTGTGTATGAATGTGATAAATACGCAAAGGAAGACAATGTTATCGCTTCTAAGAAGATGCTGAGAGCTGCTGGTGTTGAACTGGTTCAGCTGGATAAGAAAATCTCGTTGACTGTTAAAATTGAAGAAAATGAAAAATAAGAGTTCGTGAACTCTTATTTTTTGGTTTTATCGATAAATGTTTTAATGATATTGAAATGAAATTCATCATTTATCATGCATTCTGGATGCCACTGTACACCCATAACCTGATCATTTTCAATCGCCTCTACAATACCATCTTGTGATTGGGCGATAATATGAAGTGTATTTCCCAGCTTTTTAATTGCCTGATGATGGAATGAGTTGACAGAATAGACATCACCAGCTTTTCCTAAGAAACTATCCTGCGTCAGAGTTACTTCATGGGTTCCTACATCACGTGCTTCTTTTTGGGAATGAATCATCATCGATTCTGTCTGTGACGGGATATCCTGAATCAGAGATCCGCCATAATAAACGTTGATGACCTGATGTCCACGACAGATACCTAAAACAGGCTTTTTCGCTTTCAGAAATGCATCCAGCAGGGCAAGGTCCATTTTGTCAATGTTTTCTTTAACAAGTTTTGCAGTTGGATGCAGCTCTTCATTGTAGTATGCAGGATCTGTATCAGCACCTCCGCACAGCAGTAAACCATCACACAATTCAGCGATGTGAGTATAATCGTGATCAGAAACAGGAAGAACACCGATATAAGATCCACCCGCTTTTTCAACAGCACTCATATAGGACTGCTGCAGATAATATCCATCTGTTGTGTTGACTTTTCGATCACGTGAGCTTAATGCGATTAAGGGTTTCATTGGGTATCTCCTTTATTTGTCAGTTTTTCTGTGTTTTTAAAGTGCATTTTCGCAACTGTATGGAGTTTCTCAAATCCATGTTTTTTTACGAATGTTTCTGCAGTTGCATCAGCTGGTGCTCCACCGCCTTTGTTGAAGGACATGCCATAGGCTTCTTCCATCTTTTCCCATGTCTTTAAAAAGGCATATCTGGCAATCATGCTGGCACAGGCAACAGCAGGATATTTGGATTCTGCCTTTGTCTCAAAATGCAATCCTGTAACGATATGGGGTTCAGTCGATAGATAACGCCAATAAGATGCAGGTGGTGTGAACTGATCCACAACTTTCAGTGAAGGCAATGGACCTGCTTTTTTCATCAGGTTAAGATATGCTTGATTGTGCAGTTTTGCCTTGATCTGATTCAGGTTGTTGTAGGGCTGAATCTGATTGTATTTTGCAGGTTCCAGAATCAAAAGAGAATAGGGAAGATGCTGCATCAATACAGGTGCAGTTTCCAGAATGAATTCATCAGTCAGTTTCTTTGAGTCATTGACTGATAAATGTTCAATCTTTTTCCAGTTTTCTTGAGTAATCATGCATGCACATACGCATACCGGTCCAAAATAGTCACCTGTTCCTACTTCATCAGATCCTGCCTGATGGATAGTGTTTTCTGTTTTATGCTGAAAGGCAGATGCATAGACTTCTGCATCTTTTCCTTGAAATACAACTTTTTTTGATTCATAAGCTGTAATGACACAGTTTTCAACTCGAAGCTGATACAGTGCATAGGCAGGAGCCTTGCTTAGAGAATCAATAAAGGTCTGTTTTAATTGATGAATCTGTTCATCGTTTAATGTCAGGGTAATTGTAGCCATATAAATTCTCCCTTCTCAGGTTATGATAACACAAGATTTGCATTGAGTTGAAAAAAAATGTATGATAAATGAATCAAGGAGATGAAATTTATGGATTTAAATACAATGATCATGATAGCTAATGGTGCATTTGTTGTGCTGATGATTGGCTGTCTTATGGTGGGTTATAAAAATGGTCTGGTCTTATCTTTGGTGAATTGTTTAGGTTCAGTTGTTGCCTTGGCTGCAGGTTTTCTGCTTTCTGCATCTGCATCAAAGGTGCTGATGTTGTATCCATTGTCTTTAACGCCAATGAACGATACACCGTTTGGTCCTGTTTTTCAGCAGATGTTTAATCAGCTTGTCTGGTTTGTGTTGATTGTGGCAGTTGTAAAACTGTTCTGTATGCTTTTAAAACCACTGGCTAAAGGCTTGAAGAAAGTGCCTGTTCTGGGATTTTTCAATCAGCTGGCAGGAGCTGCATTTGGTTTAGTGAACATGTGGATTTACAGTACAATCATCTGTATGGTACTTGGACTTCCTTCTATTTCATGGGGAAGTGCAGTCGTTGAAGGTTCTTTGTTTAAGAGTACTTCTTTGTTTACGGACATGATTAAAGAATCAATTGAAATCAAAGATGAAGATGTGACTAAAATTATGGGTCTGGTCAATCAGATTCAGAATCTGGATGATGAAACAATTCAGCAGATTCAGGATGTATTATCACAGTATGGTGTAACACAGGCACAGATTGATGCCTTGTTTGAAAACTTGGAGTAAATTATGAGTGAATGGAATGCTTTGGAGTTTGAACAGATTAAGCAGCAGGTGAGAGAATACTGCTCTTTTTCACTTGGCAAAGAATTGATTGATGAATTGACACCTGTGTTTGGTACATTGGCAGCGACACTTGAAAATCGTCGAAGTGCTGATGCATTGAAGTTGTGTGTGAAGTATGGCCCAATGCCATTTTATGGTGTTAAAGATATTCGCAAAGCGTGTGCTGCAGCATTAAAAGGTGCAACACTGAGTGCAGGAGAATTGTTAAGCTGTGCAGATCACTTCCGTGGTGTCTCAACAGTTCGTCACTATATGTCCAAGGCAGAATCAGGTTTTGAAGCAATTCGTGAATTGACAGGTTCTCTTGTCTACAATGGTGAAGTTCAAAATAAGATTGAATCCTGCATTGGACCTTATGGTGATGTATTGGATTCTGCAAGTCCTAAACTCAAATCCATTCGTAAACAGCGTGTACAGACAGATGCTGAGCTGAACAAGGAAGCACAGCGTTTTGTATCGCAGAATGCATCTAAGCTTCAGGATACGATTATCACTATGCGCAATGATCGTATCGTGGTGATGGCTAAGATCTCAGAAAAGCATAGTTTTGGCGGTATTCAGTATGGTGAAAGTGCATCCGGTGCATCAGCATATGTCGAACCTGGCTGTTTAATTGAATTGAATAATCGTCGTCAGTCATTGGCATTTGCTGAACAGGAAGAAATTGAACGTGTTTTACATGAATGTTCCCAGGTTGTCGGTATTCATGCACAGGATATGTTGAATAATCTTGAAACATTAGCACTTTTAGATTCCATCTTTGCGAAGGCTGAATGGGGTAGAACACGCAATGGTGTCATGGCGACACTGACTGAAAAACGTGTTATCAGGATTCATCAGGGCAGACACCCATTGATTGATCCAAAGAAAGTTGTTTCTAACAATTATACATTAGGCCCTGATCAGAAGATGCTTCTGATTACAGGACCCAATACAGGGGGTAAGACAGTTTCTTTAAAAATCATTGGTCTTTTTGTGCTGATGAGTGTCTGCGGTATTCCTGTTACTGCTGATGAAGCAGAGCTTCCATTGGTGGATGGACTTTTTGTGGATATTGGGGATGATCAGTCGATTGTTGCCTCTTTATCAACATTCTCTGCGCATTTATCAAAACTGAATGGAATTACACGCAATGCTTCCAAGAAGTCTCTTGTTCTTTTGGATGAATTAGGGTCTGGTACTGATCCAAAAGAGGGGGAAGCTTTAGCGATTGCGGTTCTTGATGATTTGCGTATGAAAGGATGCATGTGCATTGCGACATCTCACTATGGCGGTATTAAAGTCTACGGTCGTAACCATGATGAAATTCTGGTGGCCTCTGTGCAGTTTGATTTAAAGACGATGTCACCGACATTTCGATATATTGAAGGGATTTCAGGTCAGTCAAATGCATTGCAGATTGCGAAGCGTTATGGTTTAAAAGAATCGATTTTAAATCAGGCCAATGAAATTCTGAGTGCACAGCGCTCAACTGAGGACGAACTGCTGGAAAAACTGGATCAGAAGATTCAGGAAGTTGACATTCAGCAGCGTTATCTGGATGAACTTCGTGCAGAACTTGAGGCCAAAGAAAAACAGCTTGCCCATGAAAAGAGCCTTCTTGATGCAAAGAAAGAAGTCATCATGGATGAAGCAAAGGCAAAAGCCAAAGAAATACTGGATGATATTGAACTTCAGGCTGAACTCTTTCTGGAAGAACTTAAAGAATCCAAGGAAGAAGTCAAGCAGCACCAGATTAATCAGTTCAGACAGAACATCAAACAGCTTTCATTGGAAGATGAACCTGAAGAAATACAGGAAAATCATGTCTTTGCGGTTAATGATACAGTCATGATGAAAGGGTCATCTCAGCTTGCCACAATTCTTTCCATTAGTGGAAACAATGTGACAGTCTCTTTAGGTGGTCTGCGTGTCCGCTCAAAACTGGACCAGCTTCGTTATGTTGCCAAGCCTCCAGAGAAAAAGAAGAAAACTGTTGTTTCACAGCGTATTCCACTAAAGAAGACAACTTCCTTCTCTATCGAATGCAACCTGATTGGACTTCGTGTCTATGAAGCGCTTGAAGTAATGGATAAATATCTGGATGATGCGCTGGTGAATCGCATGAGTACTGTGCGTATTATTCATGGTGCAGGAACA
>JAFYOL010000094.1 GCA_017560205.1 Erysipelotrichaceae bacterium
CATATAAAATAACTTCAGTTTATTTTGCTTATTTAATGAATATACCATACCTAAACTAAACAGAAACAAGAAGATATCCACTCCGCCGTAGCCATTTGTTTGAATAAAGCTAAACAACTTATTATCTATAATCAAAGATGCATGTGATAAAGCTATCCACAGCATAGCAAAAGCCATCAATTTAGAACGATGTCGACTCAAAATATCAAAAGACAAAACAATCACCCCTTTTAATTCCCAAAGCAAACCCATCCTGCACAGCCATTTTTCCAAAAAGCTTTCGAATGGACATCAAGAGGCATTTCATGAATCCAAGAGAAATCATTCCCACAAAAAATCAGCTCCAGCTCTCCCAGATTAACAATATTTTGATTTTCAATTCTAATTTCCTGTTCGTCAATAGAAATCAGGGTTCCATTCAATTCAATGTCGAATGGCTTCTGTCCATCTTTAACAACTTCACCATTTTGAACAACAGCATAATAATCCAAATCACCATTTTCAATAAAGTCAAAGTTCAATCCCATTTTATTTAATGTTTCATTTTCATACTGGCCAATCGCTGAAGACTGATCATTTCCAAGATATCGAACAATCACACTCATCTTATAATCGAGCGCATGATTCATCAGCTTATAGATGTCAACGTTCTTTTCTAGCAACCACTTCACAGACTCATTGGCCAGATTCCGATACAAAGGCTCTAATACAGGGTTTTCAACATGATGACACAGTTGATTTTCTACCAAATAATTCGCAAGAATTTTACTCACTTTTTCAGCACCCCAAATGGTGTTGTGCCATGTATCTCCATCTGGCCCAAATGTGAATTCCATTTCATCCACCAAATCATGAAAGTCAATGAATGGAACCTGATTTTCCGCAGAGATTGCCTTCACCTGATTTAAAGCAGATACATCTCCCTGTGTGCGATCAAATACGGATTTCATTAAGATCAGCTGAATTCCTTTTTCTTCACACAAGCTCACAATTCTCTTTAAAGCATTCACATCTTTCTGTTTTAATTCTACTTCTTTCTCTGATGGTTCCACCATTGCAACATACCTTGATGAAAAATCTGTCGGTTGCATTGGAACATATCCAAAAAGACCATCTATACCTCGACGATAAAAGCCTTCTTCTCTCCAACTATCATGTGTAATAGCCAGATCATATAGATATTCCTGAATTTTTTCTGCATTGTCAATTTCATTGATTGCATCAATTCTAGTCTGCCCACTCATCTGACTGGCTGCTACATAAAACATACCATCTGCATAACAGACCGCCTGAGAAGGAAGCATTGTAAATACTTCTAAAATCACTACTTCAGGACTTTGTGTTTTCAACGCCTCTTCAAGATAGTAGTAAGACATGATCATTGGCTGGCAACCAGTCCCTAACACAAATGTATACAAATCAGAATGATCATAAATCACTCCAGGATTGACAGAATACTGTGCATGTGAAGATCCCAAAACTAAAACATCAATACTATTTTCAGGAAGAAGAGATAATTGATACGCAGAAGAACCAGGGTTCTTGCGAAACACAGGTGTTAAAATCAACCACATCAGTGAAGCGGACAACACAAGAAGGAACAGTTTTCCTGCAATTTTCATTCCAGTTTTCATTCTTATCCTCCTAAAACGAGATGTAAATAAAATCAGAAGCATTGTGCCCAGGCCCATAAGCTCCAAAGACAATGGTCATAAAAATCAGCAAAAGATAGAGAGCCCAGCGTACAAATGTAGGTTGTTTTGAAACCCACACAATCATATCCTTTTTATCTCTAAAAATGTCTATAACCCAAGTAATACCTATCACAATCAAAGTCCATACCAATTCAGGAATACTTAATCCAACAAAAGATGGAGACAGACTGGCACGAGTTATCATTGTCATTCTCTTAAACAAATCCAACGCACTCGTTAAATCGGGACTTCTGAAAAATACCCATAAAATAGTCACAAACGAGAAATTGACCAGCACTTGAAAACAACTCATTAGCACAGACTTTTTCTCGAAAAAATTCGTTTTTCTTTTTATCCAAGTTTCAACAGTATGAAGAAGACCATGTCCCAGCCCCCATAATATAAAGACAATCGTTGACCCATGCCAGATACCACTTACAAGAAAGACCACAATAATATGAAGAATTCTTCTAATCTCACCTTTACGATTCCCACCTAAAGGAATATAAATATAATCCTTCAGCCAAGAGCTTAAAGAAATATGCCAGCGGTTCCAAAACTCCATGATCGTTTTTGACAAATATGGTGAACGAAAATTCTTTTCAAGGCGAATCCCTAAAAGTCGGCTGGTTCCCACTGCAATGTTGCTGTAAGCATCAAAATCCAGATAAAGCTGGAAAGAATACAGAACTGCTGCATAAGCAAGAAAAACACCTTTTGATTCAGAATTATTTAAAATCATTCCTGAGATGTCTGCAAAGGTATCCGCAAAAACAATTTTTTCAAACATCCCCATCGCAATCAAAAACAGACTGTTTTTCAATTCCATGTAATTAAACTGTACTTTCTGATTCAATTGTACAAAAAATGATTGTGCACGATGAATTGGACCAGCGCTCACTGCAGGAAAAAACATCAGATAAGCCAAAACATCCAAACTTCCTAGCCATTGACATTTTCCATTATACACATCGCAGAACAAACTAATCAATTTAAATGTATAAAACGAAATACCTAAAGGCATGATCAATGATTCAAATCCAAAATAAGAA
>JAFYOL010000095.1 GCA_017560205.1 Erysipelotrichaceae bacterium
AATTGAATAGATGGAGGATAGCTGAAAGCTTCTTCTTTTTTATTTCATAAGGAGGTCAACAAAATGAAAAAAGAAATTACAACTACAAATGAACCAGAACTGCTTTATTTGTCGATTCGAAATGTATTGATTGAATCAAGAAAAAGATCCTATTCAGCGGTCAATGTTGAGATGTTGTATGCTTATTGGAAAATAGGTTATTTAATTGTCGAAGATGAACAGAAAGGAAACAAGACTGCAATGTATGGAAAGGCGATAATAGAAAAGCTTTCAGAAAAGTTGAAAAGTGAGTTTGGAAAAGGGTATGACGTGAGAAATTTAAGAAATATGAGAAAGTTCTATCTAGTTTTTCAAAAATGGAACGCAGTGCGTACCGAATTGACATGGACTCATTATCGAACTTTGCTGAAGGTGCAAGATGAATCTGCACGAAACTGGTACTTAGAGGAAGCAATCAAAGAAAGCTGGTCAAGCAGACAGCTTGATCGTCAAATATCAACTCAATATTATGAAAGACTGTTGTCTAGCCAGGAGAAAGATTCTGTAAAAGAAGAAGCGAGTGAAATATTGTCTAAAATGGATGCTGAAGATTTTATAAAAGATCCGTATGTTCTCGAATTTATTAATTTGAAAGACTATCCTGCTTTAAAAGAGTCCAATCTGGAACAAGCACTTATTGACAACATTCAAAAATTTCTTTTGGAATTGGGTAGTGGATTTTGCTTTGTTGCAAGACAGAAATTGCTGAGGTATCAGGATGAAGACTTTTATGTTGATCTTGTGTTTTATCACAGTATTTTAAAGTGTCATGTTTTAATTGATCTGAAACTTGGAAAACTGACGCATGGAGATATAGGACAGATGGATAGTTATTTACGTATGTTTGATGATTTGTATAAAAACGAAGATGACAATCCGACAATAGGATTGTTGCTTTGTTCTGAAAAGAATGAGGCAATTGTAAAATATTCGGTATTAAATGATGGGAAAAATCTGTTCGCGTCTAAATATCGTTTTACTTTACCAACCCATGAAGAGTTGAAGAAACAAATTGAAAATGAAAGATGTCGAATTGAAGGCAGGGTTTTAGAAGTTTAATTGTATAAATTGTTTTTCAAGGGATAACTATGCATGTCAGAGCATTCTAATATTCTAAAATAGTCATCTGAAATTTTAGAGCTCGTAAGAGCTCTTTTTTCTTTTTTCTGTTAAGGTCAGGAGCTATTGTCTCCGATAGAAACAAATCAACAACTTGTTTAATACTGGGATGGTTGATAAAAATGCGTTGCAAAAAATACAGCAGTTCTGAAATAGATAAATCTTTAAACAGAGAAGCTAAGGATTGATACAACTGAAAATGAATCCCTTCAGTGTTGAAGAAAAGATATGGTATACTTATTGTATATTTGTGAGGAATGTTAAATGGATGAATTAATTCATGGTGTCAGTGTTGTGTGTGTTTATCTTGTGACATTGGCTGTGATTGTATTAAGTATTAGAAAATGGACAAACATCCCGGATGAACTATTTCGTAAAGTGCTACATTTTATTTTACTGGGAGCGTATGTTCCTTTTCTGTTTGCGTTTGATACGTGGTGGATTTCTGCGGGCTTTGCAGCATCTTTGATTGTTGTGATTTATCCGCTTTTGATGCTGGCGGGTTGTATTCCGGCATTTTCCAGGTTCGTGAATGAACGTAAAAAAGGTGAATTTAAAAGCAGTATGGTTCTGGCTTTAGGGGTCATGGTACTCACAATCAGTATTGGATGGGGAGTGCTTCATGATCGTTACCTGGTGCTTGCCAGTGTGTATGCCTGGGGTGTTGGTGATGCTTTTGCGGCATTGATTGGCAAACGTTTTGGAAAACATAAATTGAAGTGGAAGTTTGTTGATTGTCACAAAAGTGTAGAAGGTTCTTTGGCAATGTTTGTTACTTCTGTACTTGCTGTGTTTGCTGTGCTGCAGATTCGCGGAGGCCTTGATGTAACGAGTTGTCTTGTGATTTCTGTTTTGACTTCTGCTGTTGCAACATTCGTTGAACTGTGCAGTGTCAATGGTCTTGATACTGTGACTTGTCCTGCAATTTCGATGATGATTGTAATTGTGTTTACGAAAGTGTTGGGTGGATAATCATGTCAAATAAAAAATCAGGTGAAAAGACTTTGTTGTGGTCTGTGATAATGAGTTCTCCTGGACCTTTGGTAGTTGGTTTAGGTTTATTAAGTGGACGAAGCAGTACTCAGATTGCAGATTTTGTCAGAAGGAGTTCTGAACTTCTAGCTATCGTGATGTCTTGTGTGACGTATAAAATTACTATGAAATCAGATTCTGTCTCGAAAGAAAAAAGACATAATCTGGAAAGAAAATCTAATATTTTTGTTGGATTGATGATGTGTGTGGGCGGCTTGTTTATGATTGGGCTGACTTTGATGAGTGAAACAGAAGATAAAGGGAATGTGATTCCAGGACTTGTGATTGCCTTGCTGGGAGTTGTTGCCAATGGTCTGTTCTGGAGAAAATACACTTGTCTTAACCAAAGTGAACCTAATGCAATTCTGCATGTTCAGTCCAGGTTATATCGAGCTAAAACGCTGGTTGATAGTTGTGTCACGATTGCCTTGTTGTCAGTGGTAATTGCACCTGCATCGCAAGTTTCTTACTGGCTTGATTTTGTGGGTTCACTGATTGTTGCGGTTTATTTAGTCTGGTGCGGTATTCGTACGATGATTGAAAATAAAAAAGAAGGAGAAAGTTTATGAGTTATGATCCATGGCAGTTTGCCACTACAAAAAATGGCTATCACGCTGATGAAGTAATCAGTGCTTTGCAGAAATGCATTCGTCGTGGGCTTGAAGAGGAAGCTTCTATGTTTGCGTATGAAATGTATCTGACAAGTCCAGAACTGGAAGAAAAGATGTGGTCCAGATTAATGACAATTTCAGTTGAAGATATTGGTTTAGGGAATCCAATAGCATGTGTCATTGTTCAGAATCTGAATGAAATCAGAAAGCAGTTTGATTATCTGGCTGTTGATCGTCCTTTGTTTTTTGTGCATGCGATTCGTGTGCTCTGCAGTTCACAGAAAGATCGTTCTTCTGATTTGTTGAAAAACATTGTCATGGAACGTATAAATCAGGGTGATTTTGAGCCGATTCCTGATGTTGCGCTGGATAAACATACAAGAAGAGGTCAGGAAATGGGAAGAGATCTTCAGCATTTTCTGGATGAAGCCAGCAAGGTTGTTCCAGAAATGGAAGTTGACAACGACTATAAAGAACGTTTATTGAAGATGATTCAGAGATAAAGTGACAAAAAACATCAAATCATGATAAGATAGATATGATTTGAGGTGATTTTATGCCTGCAACGTATGCTCATGGAGTCTATGGAAAGAATGTTTTGAATGTTCTGGATGAAAAGACGAAAGTTTTGATTCAGAAGTATCGTAATTTGTATGACATTGGATGCAGTGGTCCGGATATTCTGTTTTTCTATCGTCCATTGAAGTCCAATGCGATTCGAAAGCTTGGGGATGATATCCATAAGGTTCCTGCACGTGATTTCTTTATGAGGGCTCGTACAATGATTCGTACCAGTTCCAATCCTGATGCAGCTTTAGTGTATGTTCTGGGATTTATCAATCACTTTGTGCTGGATAGTGAGTGTCATCCGAAAGTCAGTCAGGATGAAAGAGATACAGGGGTAAGCCATAGTGAAATTGAATCTGAACTGGATGCTTTATTGATGAGAGAAGATGGTTTGGATCCAATTCGTACACGTGCTTGTGATCACATTGTATTCAATCATCAGGATTGTAAAATCATTGCGCCATTCTTTGGTTTGACACCGACTGAAATCAAAGAATCGATGAACACAATGAAATTGTTTCTGAATTTCTTTGTGGCACCTTCAGAAATCAAACGCAAGTTTATTTTTGGAGTAATGAAAAAAGTAAATATGTATGATCATTATCATGGGTTGATTTTCAATCGTGAAGTGAATCCGATTTCTGCACCAACTTGTGCCTGGTTAAGAGAGCACATGGATCTTGCAGTGGAGGCATCCGTAAGATTAATCAATGAATATCAGAAAACGCTTGAAACAGAAGAAATTCTGGATGAGCGCTATGATCGTACTTATGAATAAGGGGATTTTTTATGAACAACAAATTGACAAAACTTGAAAAACAGTGGGTCCTGTATGATGTAGGGAACTCTGCTTTCACGCTGCTGGTCGCAACAATTGTGCCAATTTACTTCAATTCCATTTCTTCTGCAGCAGGGCTTGCGGAAGTTGATTATCTGGCTTATTGGGGATACTCTGCATCTATTTCTACATTGATTGTTGCCTTCCTGGGGCCAGTTTTAGGGACAATGGCCGACAACAAGGGATTCAAAAAGATTATCTTTACCATTGCGATGCTGGTAGGGGCTGTTGGTCTTTCTGTTTTGTGGGTGCCTAAGAGCTGGCAGGTATTTCTTGCACTGTATATTTTTGCGAAGGTAGGCTATGCCTGCTCGCTGATTTTCTATGATTCCATGTTGTCAGACGTAACAACTCCAGAAAGAATGGATATTGTTTCTTCAAATGGTTATGCATGGGGTTATATTGGAAGCTGTATTCCTTTCTTGGTTTCATTGGTGATTGTACTGATGAATGAAAGCCTTGGTATTTCCATGAGTACTGCAATGATGATTGCGTTTATGATTAATGCATTGTGGTGGATTGGATGTACATTGCCTCTGCTTAAAAATTATAAACAGATTCACTATGCTGCTGAACGTCCTAAACATGTTGTTGCGACAACATTCAAGACTTTGGGTGGTACATTCAAGAAAATCCTGTCTCAGAAAAAGATTCTGCTTTTCCTGATTGCGTTCTTCTTCTATATTGATGGTGTGTACACAATTATTGATATGGCAACTGCTTATGGAAGTGCATTGGGTCTTGATACAACTGGTCTGCTTCTGGCGTTGCTTGTAACACAGATTGTGGCTTTCCCAAGTGCTCTTACAATTGCGAAACTGTCAAAGACAGTGGAAGCTTCCAAGCTGATCAAAATCAGTATTCTGGCTTATACTGCAATTGCTTTGTTTGCAGTGCAGCTGGATAAGCAATGGGAATTCTGGCTGCTGGCTGTATGTGTTGGTTTGTTCCAGGGGGGGATTCAGGCATTGTCTCGTTCATACTTTGCACAGATTATTCCTGCAGATAACTCAGGTGAATACTTTGGTATCTACGATATCTGTGGTAAGGGTGCATCATTTATGGGGACAGCTCTGGTCAGCTTTACAGCTCAGATGCTGGGAAGTGCCAATGGTGCTATCGCCATCATCGCTGTGATGTTTGTGATTGGCTACTCTTTCTTCAATAAATCTTTAAAAGCATAAGTCTGAGAAATCTCAGGCTTTTCTTTTGAGTACATAAGTTGCGATGAAAATTGAGTTTGTGTATACTTGAGATACAAAAGGAGGTATGTTGATGACAGATATCATCGTCTTGGCTGTTGTTGTGGGGCTGGTTGTGTTGGCGGTTGTACGTCTTGTGAATGAACAGAAAAAAGGGTCCAAATGTCTTGGGTGTCCAATGGCATCAACATGTGCCAAAAAGAAAACTTCATGTAAATAATAAAAACAGATGGGAATCCATCAATGTCATTAAGTTAAGACATTGAAACGTAAAATTGAGTCTAATCACGAAAGTGATAGGGCTCTTTTTTTTGTGTGTGAGTAACATGCAAAAACATAAGAAAACACTTGACAAGAATGTAGGCGGAATAAAGACATAATC
>JAFYOL010000096.1 GCA_017560205.1 Erysipelotrichaceae bacterium
CTGGAACAAGACTCATCGTTTTGCAGGGTTTGTCTTTGTCTTGATGGGTTTATGGATGATTGTCTCGGCAGTGTTCAGTCTGAATGTCATGTGGTCAATTACACCGGCACTTGTCTGTGCGTTTTTACCTATGGTTTATTCTTATCTTCTGTATCGTAAGGAAAGTGGAGGCAAAGAAGAATGATTTTAGAGGATGTTGTCGTTTGTTCAAATCCTAAGTATCCTTTAAAGGGGATTCTGACGATTCCTGAGTCGAATGATCCGGTACCTGCTGTTGTGTTTGTGCATGGTTCTGGTGCCTCCAACAAAGATGAAAAGATTGGTGGATTGACTCCATTTAAAGATCTGGCGGAAGGATTGGCACAATATGGAATTGCATCCATCCGTTATGACAAGCGTTCTTTTGTCCATGGTTTTAAAATGCTTAGAGATAAAGATCTGGAAGTAACAGTCAAGTCTGAAACGATTGATGATGCCATTGCGGCAAGTGAATTGTTGAAGAAAGATCCTCGTATTGATGCGGACAATGTTTATGTGATTGGTCATAGCATGGGTGCGATGCTGGCTCCACGTATTGATGCAGAAGGTGGTCAGTTCAAGGGATTGATTCTGATGGCAGGAAGTCTTAGAACATTGGAAGCAATCATGATGAGTCAAAATGAAGCTGTGCTTTCCAAGACGAAAGGGTTTGTACATTGGATTGTGGAAAAGCAGGTTTCCAAGTTAACGAAACAGTTTGAAGGTCTGCATGAGATGAGTGATGCTCAGGCCAAAGCTGTGAAGATGGGAAATGGAGTCACTCTTCACTATTTCAAGGAAATGGGTGAACATCCAGCATCAGATTATCTGATGAAGCTGAAAAAACCAGTACTGATCCTTCAGGGTGAAAAGGATTTCCAAGCTACAGTGAAAGATGACTATAGTCAGTATCAGAAGCTTCTGGAAGGCAAAGACAATGTGACATTCCATTTATATGAAGGTCTGAATCATGCGTTTGTACCTGCAATCAGTGATGATATCATGATGGTAAAACAGGAATATAAGCCTAGAAGAAATGTGGATGCAAAGGTCATTGAAGATATTGCATTATGGATTAAAGGAAGTTCGAAGTGAACTTCCTTTTAATCTGTGGTATCCTATAGATGTTAGGGGTTTAATAACTATGAATTTGAAAAAATACATTGGAGATAAAACTTTTTATAAAACTGCACTTGCGGTAGCGATTCCCTTGATGTTTCAGCAGCTGATTACCAGTTCAGTCAACTTGATTGATAATCTGATGGTAGGCCAGCTGGGGGATGCTGCATTGGGTGGTGTTGCGGCTGTCAACCGTTATTATATGATTGCGACCTTCGGGACAAATGGGATCCTGGCTGCTGCAGCTATTTTTATTGCGCAGTATTTTGGTGCCAAGAATTTATTGAAAACGAAAGAAACATTCCGTTTTTCAATTTTGTGTGCTTTTGCGATCATGGTGCCTTTTGCGCTGGTTGGTCTGAATTTTCCAGAGACGATTGTACGTTTCTTTACAGATGATGCTGCAATCTTAAAAGAAGGTGCAGCCTACATGAAAATCGCGGGCTTTACTTTCTTTCCGATGGCACTTTCTTTGAGTATCAACAATGCTTTTCGTGCCTGTGGTGAAACCAAGAAACCATTGGTTATCGGGATTTTGACTGCACTGTGCAATACAGTGTTGAACTATGTGCTGATATTTGGTCACTTTGGTGCACCTGCAATGAGAGTTCAGGGTGCTGCATTGGCAACATTGATTGCCCGTATCTTTGAAATGGTGACCCTGCTGGTGGTGCTGAAGAAATCAGATATGCCATTTAAGTCACGTGTCAGAAATCTCTTTAAATTTCCGTTTGAACTGGCTCAGCGTGTATTGGTTAAGGCAGCTCCATTGGCTGTCAATGAAGTGCTGTGGTCATTTGGTATGGCAACATTGTTCAAGTTCTACAGTACTCGTGGACCTGAAGTCATGTCAGGGTATTCAATTTCATCGACGACATCGGATATTTTCTTTGTGCTGTTTGGCGGCATGGCCGTTGCGTCCAATGTGCTGATTTCTCAGGAGCTTGGCGCAAATCATCTGGATGAAGCCAGAAACAATGGGTATCGTTTATTGGGGTTCAGTACCATGTTGTCTCTGATTTTTGGTTTAGGAATGTTTGGGGCAAGTTTTGTGGTTCCTGGTCTATATAATGTATCGGATGCTGCACGTGAAGTTGCGGTGACAGTGCTTCGTATTCAATCCTGCATGTTCTGGATTTATATGTTTACCTGCATGTGCTACTTTATTTTAAGAGCAGGTGGAGATACAAAAAATACACTTTTGATGGACTCAGTCTACATGTGGACAGTGAATCTTCCACTGGTTGGGCTTTGTACCTATCTGACAGATTTCCCGATTGTCGGGTTGTATCTGGTAGGACAGCTGACGGACCTGATTAAATTGTTTATTTCCTATAAGATGGTACGTAAAGAAAAATGGGTTCGTAATTTAACGACAACAGGAGAATAAAAATGAACAGAGAATTTTTAAATGAAATGCTGAAGACCATGTCTGTATCAGGACATGAAGAAGAACTTCAGAAAAAAGTAATCCATGAAATGAAATCTTATGCAGATGACATTGTGTCAGATGTAACAGGCAATGTGATTTCTGTGTTGAACCCGCACTCAGAAACAAAAGTTTTGTTATGTGGTCATATTGATGAAATTGGGTTTATCGTAACTTCTATTTCACATGATGGTTCATTGAAGGTAACGAATGCTGGTGGAGTACGTGCTGTGCTGTATCTGGGTACACAGGTTCAGATCAAGACAAAGACAGGTGTGATTCATGGTGTTGTGATTACCAACAGTTCACTCACAAAGCGTTCAGATTTAAGCTGTGCAGATTTGACAATTGATATTGGTGCATCTTCAAAAGAAGAAGCAGAAAAACTGGTTTCAATTGGTGATCCTGTCTGTGCGAAGACAGATGTGCTGCCATTGTTGAATGATCGTCTTGCGGCTCGTGCCATGGATGATCGCATTGGTGCTTTTATTGTGACTCAGGCATTGATTAAGGCCAAGGAAAAGGGATGCACAACAGGTGTTTATGCTGCAACAACAGTGGGTGAAGAAACATCGATGCGTGGTGCATATTGGGCAAGTGTGAAAGTAAAACCAACTTGTGCGATTGCGGTTGATGTAACATACACAAGTGATTATTCAGGTGTGGACAGCACAGCAACAGGTGAAATCTGTTTAGGCAAAGGTCCTGTTTTGTGTCATAGTTCAATCGTTTCTAAGAAGATGAATGCTCTGCTTGAAAAGTGTGCACAGAATCTGAATCTTCCGCTTCAGTATGAAATTGCACCAGGCAGAACAGGGACAGATGCAGACAAGGTTCATTTCACAAATGATGGTGTACCGACTGCTTTGGTTTCCATTCCGCTTCGTTACATGCACTCTTCCATTGAAACACTGGATATGAAAGATGTAGAACAGATTATTGATCTGCTGGCTGAATTTCTGTGTGTTTTCAGCAAAGAGATCGATTTAAATCCATTAAGTTAAAAAAGACCTCCAGATTCTGAAACTGGAGGTTTTTAATATGCTTTACGCACGAAAATGAGCGTGTTAAAATTGATTTATGGGATACAAAGAAATACTTTTCAGTAAAAACGGAATAGCAACATATACGCTCGCAAGAGAGTTCATTAAGTATCATGTAGGAGATAAGATTCCTACTGTGTCAGAACTCAGCGAGACTTTTGGTTTAGCACGAGGTACTGTGCAGAATGCAGTCAAGCTGCTTCAGCAAAGTGATGCGATTCGTATTGAGTCCAAGGGGCATGTTGGCTCTTATCTGATGAAGAAAAACATGACGATTCTTTTGGAGTTTGCAGGTATTTCTTCTATTGTGGGTGTAATGCCGCTGCCATATTCCAAGCGTTATGAAGGACTTGCATCAGGTCTTCTGGTGACAATGGAAAATCATTACAACATTCCTGCATCCATGGCTTTTATGCGTGGAGCTAAGAATCGCATCAGCATGCTGATTTCAAATCGTTATGATTTTGCGATTATTTCACGTTCAGCAGCAGAACAGATCATTAAAGAACATGACAACATTCTGATTGTGATGTCTTTTGGAAAAAATTCCTATTTGAGTGAACATGTGATTATCTTCAAGGATGATCAGATGAAGGAAATTCAGGATGGCATGAGAGTTGGTATTGATTATGACTCTGTCGATCAGCGTGTGCTGACAGAAAAGGTCTGTGCGGGTAAAAACGTTGAATATGTCCATGTGGATTATTCGCGTATTGTAGAGCGCGTCGTCAATGGGGAGATTGATGCGGCAATCTGGAACAAAGATGAAATTATAGAGAAGTTTATGAAAGTCAATTACACTGGGCTGAATGGATATGACAGTGTAACTGATGAAGCGGTTATGGTTGTCAGCAAAGAGGAATCAGAAATGGTAGAACTTCTTAAAAATATTATTGATCCGCAGACTGTTGTGAACATTCAAAAGTTAGTGCTGGAAGGCAAAGTTACACCGAGTTATTAATAATTGATAGGTTTAGTTGACATTAAGTTTTGATAGTACTACAATAAAAATAGAGCAAAATACAAAATTTTGTATTTTGTGACGAGGGGATTATGAGTAAAGAAGTAAAGTGTTACAAATGTGGGAAAGTACACGATTTGACATATAAGACTGTTAGGCAGACCATCAGTTGTTCACACTGCCATGCACATATGACATTTGATTTGAAATCGATTCGTAAACTGAAAATCATGCGTTATCTGTTTGTGGTAATTATTGTTTCTGCACTGATGCTGGGATTTAAGCAGGTAGAGACATTGAACAGCTATGTGACACTCATTCTGACATGTATGGGTGCGATGGTGTTCTCTTTGTGGTCTGATCGTCTTTGTCTGTATGCAACTTATCGATTCATGAATGTGAATTATGTTGAGTGTCATCCGGAAGACAAAAGAAAAAACACAAAGCCTAATCAGAATAAAAAAAGGAGATAGAATATGGATTTCACAGAAAGATTGGAAATGTTTTTGGAAGGTGAAATGATCACCGTTGATGATGTAAGAAATGTTAATAATATCTTGGATATGTTCAAGGAAAAGTATGGGGTTACTTTGACTGAAGAAAATGCATCTACATTTGTTTCTCATGTATGTGCTGCATTTTATCGCTACTCTGCAGGAGAGGAAATTGATCCGCTTCCTGAAGAAGTAGTGAGTGAAATTGCTTCACAGCCAACTTATGAGTTGTCTGTTGAAGTGTTTGAAAATATTATGAAAGTAATCGAAAAGCCTTTTAGCGAAGTAGAAAGAGGCTACGTATTACTTCATATAAACAACTTAATTCAGCTTTTAAAAAGCGAAGGGGAATGGAATTAAGTTACAAAACAATTAGTAAAGGAGAAGAAAAATGGAAGGAATTATTACTAGTTTTGAATTTCCGCTGTGGGCTAGAACAGTCGTTCTGGTAATGATCTGTGCTTGGGCATCTCTGTTGTCACACAAGTGCATTTCTAACTTTAACGATGGTGCTAGACCTGTATTCCCAGAATTGATGGAAGGCCGCATGTCTCGTGCTGAATTCGCTGTCGTTGTTACTGGTATGGGATTCGGTTGGGTACTCGCTGGGTTCTCTCAGTGGCTCGGTACTGGGCTGATTGCATGTCACTTGACTCTGATCGCTACTGACTGCTTGGGTGCTTGGTCTCCTAATAAGTGGGTTGCTCTGGGTATTGGTGCTGGTTACGGTCTGCTTTGCGCATTCGGTACAGAAGCTATCAATGCTATGTTCACAGCTCTGCCTCATAACTTCTTGAACGACTTGACTAATATCTCTACACCTACACTGCCAATCTTCTGTATGTTCCCTGCAGTTGCGATTGCTGGTCAGTTTGGTGCTAAAGAAGGTATTACTACTGGTGTTATTGAAGCTATCGTTTACATTATCTGCACTATTCTTGGAAGCGTTACAATCGGTTCTATCAAAGTCAGCCTGTATCCATATACATTCGCTATGCTGGCTGGTATGATCTGCCTGATCGTTTATGCTGTTAAGAAGGGTAATGAATCTGGTTCAGTTGAAACTGATGAAGAAGAAGAAAATATGTTCTCTAAGAACGCTGCTCGCATCAAGTCTAACTGGAAATATCTGTGCGTACAGGGTGCTCTGAACGCTCTGGGTATCAAGATTCTGGCTCAGGCTTATCAGCCATATGTAATCAGTGCTGCTGTATTGGCAAATGACATGATGCCATTCTACATTGCAATGGTTGGTGTTATCATCGCCTTCATCCCACTGATCGTTTCTACATCTCTGGCAACTGGTGTTTACCAGGCTGTAGGTTTGACTTCAGTTATGCTGTTTGGTGCTCTGGCTCCAACTTGGTGGCTGGCTCCAATCTTCGGTTTCGTTGCAGAATTCGTAGAAATCCAGCTGGTTGGTATGCTTGGTAAGCTGCTGGCTAAGTTCCCTGAACTGTCTAAGAGTGGTGACCACATCCGTGCTGGTATGAGCGCAACTCTGGGTCTGGCTCTGACTATCGGTGCATTCCTGGCTGCTAACGCAACTTGGGGTGTTGTAGGTATCATGATCGTTGGTGGCTTCTACGCTCTGAACGAAGTAACTGGTAACAGACTGCCTAAGACAGCTGTTGGTCCTTTCGGTGCTGTAGTAGTTGGTATCGTATACAACATCGTACTGTTCCTGGGTCTTCTGGGTTAATCTTTAATAATTAAATTATTTAGGAGAGTGTAAAAATGTTAAAACTGGAAGTTTGTGGCTTGGGTGCTACAAAAACAACAGATATTATCAAAACGAAGTTTGCAGGTCAGGTTGAAGTTATCAACGATGCTGACAGAATTGCAGTTCGTAAGGTAAAGAACGGCGAAGCAGATTATTATCTGGGAAGCTGTGAAACTGGTGGTGGAGCTTCTCTGGCTGCTGCTTTCGCGGTTTTAGGATTTAAGAACTGCCTGACTGTTTCTCGTCAGGGTATGATTCCTGATGAAAAGAAGATTCGTCACATGGTTTATGGCGGAACTCACAAAGCATTCGGTTATGTTCATACACATACTGAAAAAGTTGTTCCAGCATTAGTACAAGCATTGCTTGATAAAGCTGAAGGAAAGCCTGAATAAGGAATAATTCATTAGGGCATCAAGTTGTACTTGGTGCCCTTGTTTTTTAAAAATGGTTGCGGGAGAAAATATATGATTAGAACGGTATTGGGCGATATTGAAAAGACTGAATTTGGTAAGACAATGTGTCATGAGCACTTCATTATTGACTTGGACAAAGTGCGTCATGATGGAATTTCAATGATTGAAACAGTGGAAGAAGTTATTCCAGAAATTGAAATGATGATGGATCTTGGTGTTGAAGCTGCAATTGAAGTGACAACGATTGATCTTGAAAGAGATGTATTGAAGTTGAAAGAAATCTGCGAAAAGACTGGATTGAAAATGGTTTGTTCAACAGGCTATTATCTGTCACAGTTCCATCCTGAATGGCTGAATGATGCAACTGTTGAGGAAATTGCAGAAGTATATATAAAAGAATTGACTGAAGGTATTGATAATACTGGAATTAAAGCTGGTATTATTGCGGAAATCGCATCAGGACCTAAGTCATTTGTAGGAAATGAAAAGAAGATTCTGGAAGCTGCAGGTCTTGCAGCTGCTAAGACTGGATGTGCTGTCAGCACTCATACTGGACGTTATACAGCAGTTGAAACAATTGAAACATTGCTGTCATACGGTATGAATCCAGATAAGATTATTATTGGTCATCAGGATTTGATCAATGACAGTGAATATCATCTGTCTTTGTTGAAGTATGGTGTCAACATTGCGTTTGATACTTGCGGTAAGGTCAATTATATGGCGGATGAAATTCGTGCTGAAAATATGCTGAAGATTATTCGTGCTGGCTATGGTGATCACATTATGGTCAGTGATGATGTTTCAAGAAGAACATATTTTGTTTCACATGGCGGCGTAGGTTATATTGCTGCTTACAAGACTGTACTTCCTTTATTGAAGGAATATGGTGCAACGGATGAAGATATCCGTAAGATTACAACAGATAATCCAGCTCGAATCCTTGATAACGACTGGAAATAAAGAAAAGGCGGTGTTCTGATGTTTCTTGAAAAGGTACAGGAAAACAATAGACCTCTGGTGGAGTATGCATTTGAACTGCAGCAGAAAGGTTTGATTTTACCGGATACATATGTTTTAGACTATGATGCAATCATGGAAAATGGAAAAAGCATGAAGGATGCAGCTGAACCTTTAGGGATTAAACTGTATTTCATGCTGAAACAGATTGGACGTAATCCTGAGATTGCCAAAGGTCTGATGGAAGTTGGGTTTGATGGCGTTGTTGCAGTGGACTTTAAAGAAACACTGGTGATGATGAAAAACGACGTTAAACTGGGAAATATCGGTCATCTGGTTCAGGTTCCAAAGGCAGCACTGAAAGAAGTTGTCAAAGCTCAGCCTGAAGTCATGACAGTGTATTCCTATGAAAAGATTCTGGAAATCAATGAAATCGCAAAAGAACTGAACATGGTACAGCCTTTGTTGATTCGTGTCAATGATACAGATTCAGCACTGTATTCGGGTCAGGTTGGTGGATTCTTGATTTCAGAACTTGAAGAATTGCTTAATAAAATTGAAACATTAAGCAATGTAAAAGTAGGTGGATTGACAGTGTTCCCTGCACTTTTGTTTGATGGAAAGAAAAATGAAATCGTTCCAACAGACAACTATAAAGTTCTGCAGCGTGCCATGGCCATCACAGAAAAGCTGGGTTATAAAGATCTTCTGATCAACATGCCATCTGCAACATGCACTGCATCAATTCCACTGATTAAGGAACTGGGTGGAAACAATGGTGAACCAGGACATGGTCTGACAGGGACAACACCTCTTCATAAGGTTACTGATCAGAAAGAACGTGTTGGTTATGTTTATGTAAGTGAAGTATCTCATAACTATCTGGATAAGTCATATTGCTACGGTGGTGGACATTATCGTCGTGGTCATATGGAGTATGCACTGGTTGGTACTTCATTGGAAAATGCAGTGACAGCACGTGTTGAAGCACCTACGATGGAATCCATTGACTATCATTATGAACTTGAAGGTAATTTCAATGTTGGTGATGCAGTTGTCATCTGTGCACGTACACAGGTATTTACGACAAGAAGTCATGTTGCCATCGTGAAAGGATTAAGCACAGGAAAACCTGAACTGACAGGTATTTATGATAGTTTTGGGGAACCTGTGAATTTGAAGTGGTAATCAGCTATGAAGGGTAATTATGAAAAACAGCATCGTCTTGCGCTGCATAATCCATATGGATCTGTAGTGAAAGTACTTGATGCAAAAGAAGATGATCTTCTGGTGGGAATCAAGAACGTAGCATCGATTCCAAATACGTTGATGCACAAACTTGAACCTCATGGATTTTCACTTCATACAATTGATAAAAAATCACAGCTTGCAGGTCGAGCTGTGGATACAGAACTGATTAATCCAATTACTGGACATTACATGTCAGGATCATCTTCTGGTACAGCATTGAATGTGTTTGCAGGTATCAATGATCTGGGAATTGGAAATGATGGCGGAGGCAGCGTACTGGCTCCTGCTATGTGTGTAAATATTTACGGTTTTATTTCAAGACTGATTGAAAAAGACCGACAGCAGAAAGCGAAAGCCAATACAGATGGTATTGTTGCAGGGAATTCACTGGGATTTCTGGCACGTGATCGCGAAATTCTGTTTAAAGCCATTGAAGTGGCTACTGGAGTAGTGAAAGCTGAAGATGCTGGTGTTGTCTGGACAGACAAGCAGTATCCTGGCATTGATTCAGAAGTGGTTGAAGTGATGGATGCCAATGCACCAAGAGGTCCATTGACAGAATATCTGAAAGAAACACTGAAGAAGTGCGATGTTCTGGTTGTGACAGAAGGTCCTGTGGATCTGCATGGATTTGGTGATTCATTGTTTGGTCATTTTGATGAACGAACAAAAGCAATCCAGATGGAGGCAAACAAAGGTTATGTGCGTGTATGCAACATCGCCAATGCAACTGCACTTGCGATTCCACAGACTGGATTGGGAATGGCGACTTTGTTGATGTGTGAAAGCACAGAAGAAAAAGTTGCGAAACTGCTCAAACTGAGCGAAAAAATTGAACATGTACATGATGAACTCATTGAACGTTATTTCCTGGATCTGGACAATTACTTCAATGAAGGTTATCAGATTTAAGGGGGAAAACTTATGGAAGCATATCCTTTGGAAAGTATTAGTGTTAGACAGGCGATGCAGAAACAATTCAGACTGGTTGAATGTGCAATGCATCACTTTGAAGGCAGTGAATTTCTGACTCGTGGTGATTTAGGGGTTCATCAGCCTGAAAATCAGCCAATCACAACAATGAAGGCTGAAAAGGCAATTGCAGAATTCTTTGGTGCTGAAGACTGCATTTTAGTGCGTGGCGCTGGAACTGGTGCAATTCGTTATGGTCTGACTTCAATGATTAAGGCAGGTCAGAAAATGCTGGTGCACGATGCTGCAATCTACTCAACTACAGTAACCACTGTTGAAATGCTGGGATTGGACATCGTAAAGGCAGATTTCAATGATTTGAATGAAATTGAACGTGTGATGAATGAAAATCCGGATATCGTATGCGCTCTGGTTCAGTACACACGTCAGAAACTGGATGATCGTTATGACATGGGTGAAGTTCTGCAGAAAATCAAATCCTGCAAAGATATTCCAATTCTGTGTGATGACAACTATGCTGTATTGAAAGTGGACAAGATCAGCTGCGAATTGGGTGCGGATCTGTCATGTTTCTCAACATTCAAGCTTCAGGGGCCTGAAGGCATTGGTGCTGTTGTAGGTAAACATGAATACATCGCAAAAATCAGAAAAATGCATTATTCAGGCGGCTGCCAGACTCAGGGTTGGGAAGCTCTTGAAGTGCTCAGAGGTCTGGTTTATGCTCCAGTGATGCTGGCAATTGCAGCGGAAACTGGTGAAGAAGTGCTTAAGCGCATTAACGAAGGTGAACTAGCAGGCGTTAAGAAAGCATATCTGGCTAATGCACAGTCAAAAGTTCTGCTGGTAGAATTTGAAGAACCAATCGCAAAACAGGTTCTGGTTGAAGCTGAAAAGATGGGTGCTCTGCCTAATCCGGTAGGTGCAGAAAGCAAATATGAATTTGCCCCTCTGTTCTATCGTGTTTCAGGTACATTCCTGAAGACAGACCCAACATTGGCATCACGCATGATTCGTATCAATCCAAATCGTGCAGGTGCTGATACTGTTATGAACATTCTGAAGAAAAGCGTTGCGGCTGTTTCTGAGGTGAAATAAATGGATAAGCGTTTTGTTGTCATTGTGCTGGATGGCTTTGGTATGCAGGCAATGGCCGATGCTGCTACAGCTCGTCCTGGTGATGAAGTTTCTTCAACACTTGGAAGTATTCTTCATGATTATCCAGATCTGAAGCTTCCAAATCTTGAAAAATTAGGTTTGATGAATGCTTATGGTTATGAATCTGCACAGATGAAATTCTCTGAAACTGCAGTTTATGGAAAAAGTGAATTGATGCATTTTGGTGCTGATACATTCATGGGACATCAGGAAATTATGGGTTCATTCCCTAAACGTCCACTGGTTCAGCCATTTCAGATGAAGGTTGATGAAATCAAGGCTCATCTGGAAGAAACAGGTCATAAAGTAGAAGTTCGTTCCAACGGGAATCTGCGTTATCTGCTGGTGGATGACTACTGCACAGTTGGCGACAACATTGATGCAGACTTGGGTATGGCTTATAACTGTACTGCACCATTGGATTACATGAGCTTTGAAAAAGAACTTGAAATTGGTCGCAGAGTACGTGAAATCGCTACTGTCAACCGTGTTATTCCATTTGGTGGTACAGGAAATACCATTGAAGATGTACTGGCTGCAGAAGAAACTCGTCAGGATACATTTATTGGTATTCATGCAGTAAAATCAAAGTCTTATGAACAGGGTTATGAATGCCGTCATTTAGGATATGGTGTTGATGAAAAAGTTCAGGCACCTACGATCCTGACAAATCATGGCGTACCAGTTTCTCTGTTTGGCAAGGTAGCGGATATTGTGGCCAATGATGGTGGAAAACTGGTTTCCTGTGTTGATACTGCAGAAGTACTGGATTTGACCATTGAAGAAATCAAGAGAATGCCTCATGGTTTCATCTGCACAAATGTACAGGAAACAGATCTGGCAGGTCATTCTCAGGATTCAGGCTGGTATAAGAAGCTTCTTGAAATTTCAGATGAAAAGATCGGAAAGATTCTTGAACTGCTGAATGATGAAGATATTCTGGTTGTTATGGCTGACCATGGCAACGATCCAAACATTGGACACAACCGTCATACTCGTGAAAATGTACCTCTTCTGATTCATAAGAAGGGTCTTGAAGGTGTGAACATTGGACTAAGAAAAACATTATCTGATGTTGGGGCAAGTGTCTGTGACTATTTTGGTGTACCAACAACTCAGAATGGAACATCGTTTATCGGTGATTTGAAGAAATAAAAAAGACAGACACAGTTTTGTGTCTGTTTTCTTTTAGGAGGAAGAACATGAAAGATATGGTGAATTCAGCAACAGGTCCTGTTGCATTGGATGATTTGGGGATTATTCTGCCGCATGAACATCTTTTATTCGCAAGAGATGAACGTCTGCCATTTTTAAAACAGGAACTAATTGATTATAAGAATGCAGGAGGGTCAGTGATTATTGATATGTCCACTCCTGAAATCTGCAAGTCTTTTGAACGTGATGAACGCATTGATACGCTTTATGATCTGGCACAGGAAACAGGGGTTACTTTGATGTATGGTACAGGTTTTTATAAAGAGCCTCGTTTACCTGAATTCATCAAAGAGAAAACCATTGATGAACTTGCAGAAATGATGATTCATGAAATTGAAGTAGGACGCGGGAAACGTAAAATCAAGGCATCCTTGATTGCGGAAGTTGGCTCCAGCAACTACACCGTTTATGAAACTGAAGAGAAAGTGCTTCGTGCAGCAGGCAGAGCCTCTGCCAAGACAGGAGTTGCGATCACAACGCATACGGGCCGTGGAACCATGTACAAGGAACAGCTTCGTTTCTTTGAAGAAGAAGGGGCTGATTTAACACGTGTAGCGATTGGTCATCAGGATGTTTATCCACGTCTTGAAGAAAGAATGGAAGCATATGAATACATTTTTTCAAAGGGGGCAACTGTTCAGTTTGACTGCATTGGAAAAAGAGGATTCTTTGAGATTCATCTGGATATCGATTATGGACAGAAGTTCCCATATGACGAAGATCGTGCAAAGATGATTAAGAAGTTTGTGGATATGGGTTATATCAGACAGATTATGATTTCATGTGATATTGATGGTCCTACTTTGTGCAAACATTGGGGAGGATGGGGTTATTCTCATATGTTGACAAGTTTTGTGCCAATGTTGAAAAAAGAAGGATTAACGGATGAACAGATTCATCAGATCATGGTTGAAAATCCTAAAAACATGTTAAGAAGAAAGGTGGTCTAACATGAACACTGTAAAAGAATATTTAGTTCATCAGCTTGGAATGAAGGTTTGTGCTGATGAGTGCTGTGCACAGATTGCAGATTTGATGGTAAATCCTGAATGTTTTGAGGAATATGAAGGACCTGCATTGAAACAGGAAGCAAAAGAAGTATGCAGTTTATTGAATCGTGCTGAATTGTGTACTAAAGTTCAGAAAATACTTGTGGAACTTCTGAATCAGGAAGTACAGGCTATTCCTTTTGAAAGTACTCCATTAAAGTCAATTTCTCTGGAACAGTCCATTAAAAATCAGTATCGTTTTGTGGATATTCTTCATCGTCATTTTGATGGCTATGAAGCATTGGAAGCAGGAGATTATGGCTGTGTGCTGGGATTGGGAAGACCTAGAAGAACTGCAAAGGCTGAAAAAGTGATTGCGGAATACTTTCATGCAGAAGATTGCATCCTATTAAGAGGAGCAGGTACAGGGGCGATTCGTGCTATTTTGTTTGCTGCAGTTGAAAGAGGTACAAAAGTACTGGTGCATGATGCATCCATGTATGTCACAACTCAGATTTCTATGGAAGGTCTTGGCGCAGAAATCATCAAAGCAGATTTCAATGATTTGACTAAGGTTGAAGAAGCTTTGAAGAATGGTGTGGATATGGTCTACATCCAAAGAACTAGACAGGCAATGACAGATCATTACGATACAATTGAATTGATTGAGTTTGTCCGTGATATCACACCAGATGTAAAGATTGTGGTGGATGAAAACTACGCCGTGTTCAAAGTTGAACAGTTAGGTTGCGAGGCAGGCGCTGATTTGTCGACATTCTCTTGTTTTAAGGTGATGGGAATACCAGGAGTAGGCTGTGTTGTCGGTAAAAAGAAGTATATTGATAAACTGAGAGAGCACAATTACTCAGGTGGTGGACAGGTTCAGGGGCCTGAAGCCAGTGAAATTCTTCGATCATTAGTGAATGTGCATGCATTGCTGGGAACACAGAATCTTGCGGTTGAAGAAATTGCACAGCGATTGAATGCCAATGAGATCCATCATGTCAGAAAAGCTGTGAAGGCAAACATTGAAGAGAGAATTCTGTTGGTGCAGCTGGATCTGCCAATCGCAAAACAGGTGATGGAACATGCGGCAAAGATGGGAGCACTGCCATATCCAGTTGGATCAGAAAGCCGCTTTGAAGTTCATACGATGTTTTATCGTGTATCACGTACAATGATGGAAAAAGATCCTGTGTTTGCCAATTATGTCATTCGTATCAATCCAATGAGAGCTGGAGCGGATACAGTGCTGAGAATTCTCGATGAGTCCATTAAAACAGTGCTGAATGAAAGATAAAACAGGGAAAACAGTGGATATTTACCATTTTTCATAAAAATTTGAACAAAAAAGACATAAAGTTTAACAGAAAAAATAGAGTGTCTTAAAAAGAACGACTTCAAAATAGAAGTGAAATAGTTTATAATAAATACATAAGTACGCAAAGCGTAACGGAAGGGAAAGAACACAAAATGAAAAAGTTATTCAAACTTGCTCTGGCCCTGATGCTGGTGCTTGGCATGGTAGCATGCGGAAGCTCTGACACAGGTACAGACACACCTGCTGGCGATGAAAAAGTTGAATTCGCTATCTGGCACACATTCACTAAGGATCAGGAAGCTCTGCTGAATGACCTGGCTAATGAATTTATGGCTGCTAACGAAAACGTTACAATCAAAGTTCATGGCGGTTATGATGCAAACGACTTCAATGGTACAGTAACTAATGCTGTTATCAATGGTGTTGGACCTCAGTTGATTTTCCAATATACCTCATTTGCTAAGAGCTTTGAAGGTTATGATTTGTTGCTTCCACTGGAAGAATATTGGGATTTCAAACTTGAAGACATCTGTCCAGCTGGATATGTAGAAGAAGCTAGTGCTTTTGAAGATGGAAAAGTTTACACTGCTCCAATTCAGACAACAGGACCAGTTCTGTTCTACAACAAGACTATCTATGATCAGTTAGGTCTGAGCGCTCCAAGAACTTGGGAAGATCTGAAAGTTGCATCTAAGAAGATTCATGATGAACTGGGAATCGTTGGTTTCGGTTGCGATGGTAAGCTGACTGACCTGGCTCAGATTTTCATCTATCAGTCACATGATGGTGCATATGTAGACCTGGAAAACAACAAGGTTCTGTGGAATGACGAAAAGACAGTTGAATGGATCGAATACTGGGCAGAAGGTGTACGTGAAGGTTACTTCCAGCTGAAAGCTCAGGCTGCTGATGGATACACTTCTGGTGATATCAACAACCAGCTCGTAGGTGCTTATATCGGTTCTTCTGCAGGTCTGCCTTATCTGAAACCAGCAGAAAATGGTTGGGAAGTTGCAGTAACAACTGTTCCAGTAATCGACGAAGAATCTGTTGAAGTTGTTAACTGGAACCGTTCAGCTATCGCTTTCAAGACTGACAGCGAAGCAACAAACCAGGCAATTGCTGATTTCGTAGCATACTTTATCGAACAGGATGGACGTTGGGCAAAGGTCCTGAATGCTTATTCTCCATACTATGCAGTACAGGAAACAGCTGAATATCAGGAATGGGTATCTAAGGACATCGCTCTGATCGCTCTGGGTCAGCAGCTTCCAAACGGATTGGTTCCTCCAACATTCACTGGTGGAGACATCATGCGTGAAGAACTGCACACTGTATTCTCAGGTGTTCTGGCTGAAGGATATGATGCTGCAACTGCATTGAACACAGCAGCAGTAAATTCTGAAGCTGCAATGAATGAATAAATAATTCATTTTAAAGAGCCGGGAAATTAACTCTCGGCTCTTTTCTCAAAATTGATGATTTTGTGTTCAATCATTCATAAAAAATGGTGAATACAAAATACTATTTCTGTGGGAGATAGGAATAGAAAATGAAAGGAAATAATTATGAGTAAATTGCTTGTTTTTTGTTTGGATGCCTTATGTACATGTGATATCGAGTACATGAAAACTTTGCCTAATTTTAAGAAGATCATCGAAGGTGGAAGCTATATTAAGCATGTTGAGCCTGTGTACCCATCTTTGACATATCCATGTCATTGTTCAATTTTAACTGGTAGAACAGTCAAAGGGCATGGTATTCCTCATAATGAAATGGTTGAGATTGAAAATGAAAAAGCTCCATGGTATTCTTTGAAATCTCAGCTGAAATGCAGAACATTGCTTGATGTTGCTCATGATTATGGCAAGAAAACATGTTCACTTAGCTGGCCTGTATCAGGTGGGGCTGACATCGACTTTAATATGCCGATGATTGTTCCGATTGATTATCAGGGAGACAATCCTTATCAGTTCTTAGTGAACAATGCAACTCAGGAACTTCTGGATCGCTATTATTGGAAATACAAACATCATTTGATTGGTGAAAACCGCAGCCTTGATTTGTATACAATGAGCCTTGCAATTGATATTCTGGAAGATTATGGTCAGCCAGATATTATGCTTGTTAAGATGTGCGATCTGGATACAGTTCATCATGTTACAGGACTTAACAATGAACATGTAAAGAAGCAGTTAAGAATTCATGATACAGAACTGGGCAGACTAATGGAAGCCGTTGAACGTTTTGGTGATCTGGAAGATACAAATATCGTTATCCTGGGTGACCATGGTCAGCAGGAAGTATCACGTGTTCTGAACTTTAACTTGCTGTTAAAAGAAAATGGATTCATTCAGACGAACGAAGAAAATCAGCTGGTTGACTGGACAGCTTACTGTCATTCAGCTGCACTGTCTGCATGGATTGAATTAAAAGATAAAAATGATGATGCTTTAAGACAGAGAGTTTATGAATTCCTGCTTGAAGTAAAAAATAACCCAATTTATAACATCGGTTATGTTTTCACAAGAGAAGAAGCAGAAGAAAAGTTTGGTCTTGTAAATGAACACATTGACTTTGTTATTGAAGGAAAAGAACCAATGTCATTTGGAAGTACATTATCAGGAAGAGACTTGTTTAAAGAATACTTAAGACCAGGATGGCACAGCAATGCTGCCTCTCATGGACATTTGCCAAGTTCTGATGAAACAACAACATTCATTGCCTGGGGTAAAAATGTAAAGCAGGGAGTTGTGATTGAACGCGGAAGCATGATGAGTGAAGCTTCAACTATGGCTGCAATGCTTGGCATGGAAATGAACGATACTGAGGGTGCACCTTGGTTAGAAATTTTAAAATAAAAGGGGAGATTTCTTATGAAAATTACAATTGAGCATCTGACTAAAGATTTTGGCTCTATGATTGCTGTCAATGACTTCAATGCAGTAATTGAGTCAGGCGAATTAATCGCTCTTTTAGGTCCTTCTGGATGTGGTAAGAGTACCATGCTGAACATGATTTCTGGTATTCTTCCATCAACTACTGGTAAGATTTACTTCGATGAAGATGATGTTACTGAAGTAACACCAGAAAAGCGCGGAGTTGGTCTGGTATTCCAGAACTATGCACTTTATCCACACATGACAGTATTGGAAAATATTGCATTCCCGCTTGAAATCAAGAAAGTTAAGAAAGCTGAACGTGAAGCAAAAGCAAAAGAAATGGCAAAACTGGTTCACGTTGATATGCTGCTAGATAGAAAGCCTAAACAGTTGTCTGGTGGTCAGCAGCAGCGTGTTGCAATTGCGCGTGCCTTGATCAAGAATCCACGTGTATTGCTGCTGGATGAACCTCTGTCAAACCTGGATGCTCGTCTGAGAATTGAAATGCGTGAAGAAATTCGCCGTATTCAGCAGGAAACTCAGGTTACAACAATTTTCGTAACTCATGACCAGGAAGAAGCAATGTCAATTTCTGACCACATCGTTCTGATGAAGGATGGTTTTTTGCAGCAGGTTGCTCGTCCTCAGGAACTGTATGATGAACCAGCAAACTGTTTCGTAGCAGACTTCCTTGGTAACCCACCTATCAATAAGACTTTTGGCGTTGTTTCAAACGGTAAGATCGTTCTGGATGGTGGATGCGAAGTTGAACTGGAAGCTGCAAAGAATTTACCAGAAGGTAAGAAAGTCACTCTTTCAATGCGTGCTGAAGCTATCGTTGTTGATGAAGATCTGGTAAATGCTGAAGGTACAGTTGTAGAAACTTACGTTATGGGTAAAGAAGTTCTGGCTTATGTAGAACTTGGTGATTACAAGGTTAGAGCTTATATCCCTGCAGAAAAGAGTTTCGGAAAAGGACAGAAAGTAACAGTTGGACTTAAGAAGCGTGGCGTCTTCGTATTTGATGCAGAAACAGGGGAAAGACTTGCATGAGTGCTCGTTCAGTAGGTAAGAAGAATAAGGTCTCTTTGAAGTCAAAGGTTGAACCTTATCTCTATCTGGCACCATTTGCCATTGGTGTCTTACTATTTACTCTTTATCCAATTGTTAATGTTGTATTGATGTCTTTTAAAGAAAACTACAATTTCATTAACCAGTCATATTCTGGCTGGGGTCTTGGAAACTATCTGTATGTTTTGAAAGATGCTTATTTCATTCAGGCATACAAAAATACATTTATGTATGTATTTGTTGTTATTCCAATTTCAACATGCTTATCAGTTGTTATTGCGACTTTGTTAAATCAGAAGATTAAGTTCAGTGGAATGTTCCAGACAGCATACTTTTTACCAATGGTTACTTCTACCATTGCGATTGGTTTTGCATGGAGATTCATGTTTAACCATAAAACAGGTATTATCAACTATCTGTTGTCATTCTTTGGGGTAGAAGCAATCAACTGGCTTCAGATTCCTAAGTACAACTTCCCAGCACTTTGCATTTATGGTGTTTGGGCAATTCTGCCATTTACGATTATTCTGCTTTTGTCAGGGCTTCAGAATATTGACCCAATGTACTACACAGCTGCAAAGGTAGATGGAGCTGGACCAATCAAGAGTTTCTTCAGAATTACTCTTCCATTGCTTGCTCCAACAATCTTCCTGGTGCTTTGTGTAAACACAATCAGTACATTCAAGGTTTATAATGAATTATTCCCGTTGTTCCAAGGGCCTGGTATTGCTAGTAATTTGTTTACGGTTGTTTATTATATTTACTATCAGTTCCGAATTAAGACGCCTAGTAAATATGGATATGCAGCTGCAGCAGCAGTTATTTTGTTCTTGACAATCTTTGTGTTTACAATGATTCAACGTTTTGTTGAAAAGTTGACAAAAGATTAAGGAGGTCATTATGAGTAAAGCATTAAAAGAAATTACATTAGGAAGAGTCTTCATTTATCTTTTCTTAATTGCTGGTGCAGTAATAATGATTTTTCCATTCTACTGGATGATTACTGGTGCATTTAAGAGCTATGTTGAAATCGGTCAATACCCACCATTGTGGTGGCCAACAACTTTCAATTTTGATAACTTTGTTATCGCATTTGAAATGGCACCTTTCCTGACTTATTTCAGAAATTCAGTTGTTGCAATGGTTGGAAGTGTTTCATTGTGTGCTTTCACAACAATTCTTGCTTCCTTTGCATTCTCTAAATTGAATTTTCCGGGAAAACATGTGATTTTTGGTCTGCTGCTTGGATTGATGATGATTCCATTCGAAATGATCATTATCACAAACTTCAGAACAATCATCGATATCAAGATTTACAACACAATCTTTGCTCTGATTATTCCATTTACATCAAGTATTTTCTATACATACATCCTGAAAGGCTTCTTCGACAGCATTCCTGATTCTTTGTATCAGGCAGCTCGAGTTGATGGATGCTCAAACTGGAAGTATCTGTGGAGAGTCATGGTTCCAATCGCACGTCCTTCTCTTGTCACAATCATTCTGCTGAATGCCATTGCTTCATGGAACAGCTTCATGTGGCCAATGCTGGCAGTCGTAGAAAGAGATTTAAGAACATTGCCATTTGGGCTGTATGCTTTCGTATCAGAAGGTGGTGCGGAAACTCAGCTGATGATGGCTGCTTCTACAATCATCGTTGTACCAATGATTATTCTGTTCTTGTTTGCAAGAAAACAGATTGTCAATGGTGTTGCTCGTGGTGGTCTGAAAGGATAACACATACACAAGCCGTCGAAAGACGGCTTTTCTTTTTTTATTTCCCAGGAAATATGATATAATGTCTACCTGAAAGAAGGTGTTTTTATGAATCGTGTTTATGAACAGCATAAATCATCTGTGTTTGATACAGATGCAAATATTGTTTCTTTAAGTGTATATTTGATTCCGTTACTAGGAAATTTTATGACATTAGGAATTATCTCTTGGGTATTTCCATTAGTTCTTTTGTTTGTGGAAAAGAAAAGTCCACTGGTTTATTTTCATGCGGTTCAGTCTTTGGTGATGCAGGCAGTAGTTACAGTTTTCAGTATAGTTTCCTTTATTATGACTGTTATCTCTGCTGGGTCTTCCTTTTTGTTGGGCTTTAATGTCTTCGGTGCGATTGGTGCTGCAGGAATTTTTAGTCTGATCAGTCTGGTGATTAATGGAATTATGATTGCTTTTGAAGTCGTTGGTATTATTAAAGCGTATGGATGGGAAGCGTATTATCTTCCTTTGTTTGGTACAATTGTACAGAAATTTACAAAAGAATAACTGAGAGTGCACAGAACATTATTGTTCTGTGCTCTTTTTTTGGTTATGCTATAATAAAACAGAGGTGGTTTTATGGAGAAGTATACAGTGGGACAGATTGCAAAGGCAATGGGAGTTTCTGCGCAGACACTTCGTCATTATGAATCACTGGGATTGATCAGCTCCATGCGAAATGACGAAAATCAGTATCGTACCTATTCTCTAGATGATACTCGCATTTTATTTATGATTTCTATTTATCGTTCGATGGGATTTTCATTACCTAAGATAAAACAGATGCTCAAAGATATGAATGAGAAAGACGTAATTTCTTCTTTTGATGAAAGGCTTCGTGAGGTTGATGCGGAAATTCGTACGCTCGAACTTTTAAAATTTGAACTGGAACGATATCGACAAGGCATCGAAAATTCATTCGAAAATGTAGGAAAATATTGGATTGAAGACAAAGGCCATAAAATGGTTTCTGTTATGAAATCCGGTAGTGGTATGTCTTTGGATAATGACAAGGATAATGAACTGGTAGAATACCAGAAACTGGCACCTCATGTCCGTCAAGGATTTGTCATTTCTAAGGACAGTTTTAAAGAAAATGCTGATTTTGATTATCAATATGGAGTATTGGTTTCAGATTCGATCGCAAGGCAGATATTATCTGAGGAAGAATTAGAAAAATACATGATTTCTATTAAAGGTCCTATTGCAAAAACAATCATTCGTACCAATGGTGAACTTCTCTCAAAAGAAACATTTAAGAGTTTTTTTGAGTGGATAGAGATGCAAGGGTATGAAATTGTCTCAGACTTATATGGAACTGCTCGATATCATGCGTACTACCAACAGGAGACAACACTCTTTGAGTTTTTGGTTTCTGTACGTATGAGATAAAATTCACAAAAAAGATTGACCTTACAATTGTTGTAAGGTTTATTTTATTGGCAAGGAGGAAAGAACTATGAAAAAGTTTTTTATGCTTCTTCTGGCTGGTTTGATGGCTGTTTCTGTAGCAGCTTGCTCAACTAAACCAACAGAAGAAAAAATCTACACAGCAGGTACATACACTGCAACTGCAGCTGGCTTTGGTGGTGATGTAACTGTTACTCTGACTGTAAGTGATACTGCAATCACAGCTGTTGAAATCGTTGGCGCTCAGGAAACTGAAGCTATCGGTGGTGCAGCTCTGGAAACTCTGGCCACAGCAATCAAAGACGCAAACAGCGTTGAAGTTGATGTTGTATCTGGTGCTACAGTAACAAGCAATGCTGTTCTGGCTGCTGCTAAGAAGGCATGTGATCAGGCTATGGGTGTTGCGCCAAGCAAGACTGCTTTGACTGATGGTACATACACAGCTACAGCTGTTGGTTACAGCTGGACTGGTATGATGACTGGTGAAGTTAAGATTGAAAATGGAGCAATCGCTTCTATTACAATCACTGAAGAACATGATAGCGATACAGGTGAAATCGCTAAGACTGCACTGGATCTGCTGCCTGGCAGAATCGTTGCAAATCAGTCTTTGGCTACTGATGCAATCTCTGGCGCAACTGTAACTTCTAATGGTATCAAGGATATCGTTGCTCAGGCTATAGAAATGGCTGGCGGAAAGTCAACTGAATGGATGGATGAAGTTGCTAAGGAAACTGACACTGTTAAACTGGAAGGCTACGACGTTGTTGTAGTTGGTCTGGGTGGTTCAGGTATGCTGTCTTACATGGCTGCTGCTGAACAGGGTGCTACAGTATTCGGTATCGAAACAGCTGCTAAAGTTGGTGGTAACTCTACAACTACTACAGGTCCTATGCTGCTGGGTCCAATCAATGATTCTTATGCTGAAGTAAACTTCGCTGACAAGGATGAAGTTTACCAGGTATGGATTGATTATGTTGGTTCTGAAGAAAAGGCTGACATCATCAAGGAAGCTGTTTACAACAATGATACTCATATCAAGTACTACCAGGATAACTTCGGTTTCGAATTCACTGGTATGATTATGAGCTTTGTACGTCCACAGTGGTCTGCATTCTGGACTCGTTACGTACCAGAAAATGGTCAGTCTAACATTTTCGGTCCTAACAAGACTAACCAGTATGTTCGTGCTATGGACAAGGCTGTTGCAATGAACGAAAAGAACGACTATGCTCTTGAACTGACTGCTGAAGAACTGATCTTCAATGGTGATACAGCAGTAGGTGTTAAGGCTGTTGCATACGATGGAACTACTTATGAAGTATACGGTGATGCTATTATCCTGGCTACTGGTGGTTACGTTGGTAACGCTGAAATGTGTGAAGAAAACTGGGGTAGAACTCTGAACACTGTTGCTCAGACTACATCTGACGGTACAGGTATCAACATGGGTATCTCTGCTGGTGGTGCTACTTACATGCTGGGTGTTGACCCAATGATCCACATCCTGCAGGTCCCTAATATGATCAAGAACAATGATCTGACTGCTGATCAGAAGGCTATTTTGTCTGCACTGGCTCTGGTTAAGGGCGAAATGAGCACTAACGTTTATGGTGAAGCTCTCGACCTGACTTTGGCTGAAGCACAGATTCCTAACTACATGTACTACAACATCTATACTGAAGCTGAACTGAACGATATGAAGACAAATGGTCTGCCTGAAAACGTAAGCAGAGCTACTTCTATGTTCATGAAGCAGGGTGGAACAATGACTGCTGGTGCTCCAGTAACTGATATGGATACAATCCTTGAAGTTGGTATGGAATACGGTAACGTATTGAAGGCTGACAGCATCAAGGATCTGGCTGCTCAGATTGGTTGCGATGAAGCAACTCTGGCTGCTACTCTGGGTGAAGACACTACTTACTATGCAGTAATCTGCGCTGGTTACACTTATGGTTCAGTTGGTGGTCTGGACGTTGATGTAAACATGAACGTTCTGAGAGCTGACGGTACTCCAATTGCTAACCTGTTCGCAGCTGGTGCTGATTGCCAGGGTGTTGAAAACGTTGAAGGCAAGATCTACACTCCTTGGGGTGGTCAGGCTCAGTCTTGGACATTCACATCTGGTTACCTGGCTGGTCATGCTGCTGCAGCATACGGTCTGTCTAAGTAAGCTTTAAGACTTAAACCTTCGGATTTCTCCGAAGGTTTTTCTTTTTGTATTAAGTCTTTTTCTCTTAAATGATAAATATATTCATTTGATCCATCGGGATAACTGATTCGCATAGCGAAGTAAGTAATCCCTTTTTCTGTTGTCATGTTGATGATGCGTGGTATGGAATTTGTGCAGTACATGTAATCACCTCTGTGTGTAGTATATTGCAGAAAAGGTGAGAGAAATGTCCTTTTATGCGGACATAAGAAAAAGACTCACAAACGTGAGTCTTAAAGTTGATATAGAATAACCTGATTTTCTTTAAGTGATTGTTGAACATCAATGATTCTCTGGTTGGAAGAACCTCTGAACTTTAATTTAAGGTCACGCAGTTCATCAACAAACTTGCCATCTACCAGTACATCATACAGACTGATAAGTGGAAGTGTGAAGTCATACTTCTTTGTCATTTCATTGAGAATCTGTTGATCAAACAAATATCCTGAATAACACCAGATGGTTTTTTCCGGGTAACGTTCTTTCACTTTCTGAATGAATGGAAGCAGCACTTTCTGATTGCAAGGTTCCATTGGCTCTCCACCTAACAGAGTAAGACCTGCAATGTAACTTGGACTTAACAGTTCCAGAATCTGTTCTTCAACTTCAGGAGTAAATGGGTTTCCATAATTGAAGTCCCATGCTTCTGCATTGAAACAGTTCTTGCAATGATGTGTGCATCCACTGACAAACAAAGAGATTCGAACACCTTGACCATTGGCAACATCACAATTTTTAATCGATGCGTAGTTCATTACAGGTGAGTCACCCTAGCCTTGATTTCCTTTGTCTTACCAACGTTCCAGAAGTTTTCTCCCAGATAGCCGCAAGTTCTGCGTGTTACGTTCATCTTGTGCTTATCTTTGTTGTGGCAGCAAGGGCATTCCCATTCATTGTTGTCATTGATGATGATTTCACCATCATATCCACATTCATGACAGAAGTCAGACTTTGTGTTGAACTCTGCATACTGAATGTTGTCGTAAATGAACTTAACGAGTTCTTCCAGAGCTTCCAGATTGTGTCTCATGTTAGGAATTTCAACATAAGAAATAGCACCACCAGAGCTGATTGGCTGGAACTGTGATTCAAATTTCAGCTTAGAGAAAGCATCAATGTGTTCACGCACATCGACATGATAAGAATTTGTATAGTATCCCTTATCTGTGATGTCTTTGATATCACCAAAACGCTGTTTATCAATTCTTGCGAAGCGATAGCACAAGCTTTCAGCTGGTGTTCCATACAGACCAAATCCAAGTCCGCTTTCAGCTTTCCACTGTTCGCAAGCCATACGCAGACGCTTCATGACTTTTCTAGCAAACTTTTCACCTTCAGGTGTAGTCTGTGACTGACCAGTCATCAGAAGAGTTACTTCATACAGACCAATGTATCCCAGTGAAATAGTCGAATAACCATTCTTCAGCAGAGAGTTGATCTTTTCGCCTGGTTTCAGACGAGCGATAGCACCGTGCTGCCAATGAATTGGCGATACATCAGATGTAACAGACTGAAGTGCATGATGACGGCACATCAGAGCTTCATGGCATAGTTCAAGACGTTCGCTGAGCAGTTTCCAGAATTTTTCTTCATCTTTATTTGCAAGAATACCAATCTGAGGAAGGTTGATGGAAACAACACCCTGATTGAAACGTCCTTCAAACTTGTAGTTGCCATCTGCATCCTGCCATGGAGACAGGAAGCTTCTGCATCCCATTGGTGAGAAGACATTGCCTTCATAGTTTTCACGCATTTTCTTTGCGGAAATATAATCTGGGTACATTCTCTTTGATGAACATTCTACTGCAAGATGAGTAATATAATCATACTTTCCGCCCTTCAGACAATTATGTTCATCCAGAACATAAATCAGCTTAGGGAAGGCTGGTGTTACATAAACACCTTTTTCATTTTTAATACCTTTAATACGCTGTTTCAGAACTTCTGAAATAATCAGTGCAGTTTCTTCGATATATGGATCCTTTTCATCCAACTCAAGGAACAAAGTAACAAATGGGCTCTGACCGTTTGTAGTCATCAATGTATTGATCTGATACTGAATGGTCTGTACACCTGCAGAAAGTTCACTCTGCAGACGATCATTTACGATAGATTGAATCAGTTCTTCACTCATGTCATTGCCATGTTTTGTCTTTAGTTCATTGTAGAACTTTTCTTTTGAAACTCTCAGATATTTACCTAAATGCTTCAGATTGATAGACTGCCCACCATACTGTGAACTTGCCACAGAAGCAATAATCTGAGTCATGACTGTACATGCAACCTGGAAACTCTTAGGAGTTTCAATCAGTTTACCATTCATCATTGTGCCGTTATCAAACATATCTTTAATGTGGATCAGACAGCAGTTGAAGATTGGCTGCAGGAAGTAGTCAGCATCATGGAAATGCAGAACTCCTTCTTCATGTGCCTTTGAAATTGATTCAGGAAGCAGCAATCTCTTTGTCAGGTCTTTTGAAACTTCACCTGCAATCAAGTCACGCTGAGTTGATGCAGTGACTGCATTCTTGTTGGAATTTTCATCCATAACTTCCTTATTAGTATGACGAATCAAACCAAGGATTGATTCATCTGTTGTATTCTGCTGACGTACAAGATGTCTTGTATATCTGTACAGCATATACTTCTTTGCCAGTTCGAATTTCTTCATATCCATGAGCTGCTGCTCAATCATGTCCTGAATATCTTCAACCAGCATGCGTTTTTTGTTCTGGCTTTCTACATAATCAACAATTTCATTAATCTGAGCCTGTGTAACACGAGCTCTTGTAGGAAGGTCAGCATTGGCTTTTTGAATAGCTACGACGATTTTACTGCGGTCATAATCGACGCTACGCCCGTCTCTTTTAATTACTTTCATATTCCATCCCCCATATTCTACTTTGTTTCCGTTTCGGTACGAATGAAAGTTTAACACGTGAAACGCGTGAAACATGTTGCAAATGCAACATAAAATGGTAAGATTTATTTAAGGGGTGGTTTTATGGAAAAAGCTGAACTTGTTAATCAACTTTATGAACTTTTAAAGAAGAAGCCTTACTGCAAGGTAAAACGTTTTAAGCGTTCGGAAGTGATCACCAATTACATCCGCAATCGTGAGATGATGCATTGCATGCTCAGCGGACAAGCTAATCTGGTACACTATACTCGTTCAGGAGAAGAACAGTTTGTAGAAAAATATCATCGTTACGATTTCTTCAGTGAGTCTTTTCATGAAGTCATTCTGAACAATGAATACAGTGTAGTTGCCAAAAGAGAATGTGCGGTTTTTTCTGTTAACCTGTCTGAATTGAAAGATCGACCAGAAGGACAGGAAGCACTGGCGCTTCTGGAAGAGATGATGAAGATTCGTATTCGTGAGATTTCAGCCCATAATACAATTCTGATTCAGCGTACAACACGTGATAAGATCCGTGAGTATTTTAATCTTCTTTCACGAAGAATGCTGACGCGTGAGTTTGAACTGCCAATGAGCTATACAGAGATGGCAGTTTATCTGAATGCTGATCGTGCAGCGATGACTCGTGAACTTACATTGCTGGAAAAAGAAGGATTTATTGAGAAAAAAGGGCATAAGATTCGTCTTCTTTGGTAATGAAAGAAAAATTTTTGTGAATTTCTTAATTTGTACACACAAAATCAGATGAAATAGGGTATAATCATGAATGCGCGCCTGTGCAGGAAAGGAGTTCATTCATGAAACTGATAAAAAAATGTTTTCAGCTGATAATGAAAACTGCATTCCTTCTGGTCCTGGCTAATGTGATTTATTTTGGCCTTTCTGGATGGATAATGTATCGTCAGTGTATTGTTGAGACTCCTGTTGAAATGGTTGTACAGGAAATTCAAAGTCGTGAAGACTATATTTCGTTGAATCAGATTTCTTCGGACTATATTGATGCTTTGCTGGAGTCAGAGGACAATGTTTTCTATCAGCATCACGGTTTCAATCCGATTTCTACTTTGCGGGCATTGATGACCAACATTGCAGAAGGATACTTTGCAGAAGGTGGAAGCACCATTACACAGCAGCTGGCTAAGAATCTGTATTTTGATTTTGAAAAGAAAATTGAACGCAAGGTAGCGGAACTGTTCATGGCATGGGAAATTGAAAATGCTCTGGAAAAAGATGAAATTCTTGAAGTCTATTTGAATGTGATTTACTATGGTGAAAACTGCTATGGTATTGAAGATGCTGCGCAGCATTATTATGGTGTCAGTGCAATGGATTTGAACGATGAACAGATTGAAGCTTTGGTTGTGACAGTGAAATCACCAAACAACTACAATCCAAATGTTCTGACAGACAGTGCTTCACTGGCAAGAGTCATTGAATACATCAATCGTTAACAGCCTTTCAAGGCTGTTTTTCTTTTTGCCGGTTTGAAATTGACAAGCTTTTCGTGGACGAGTAAACTTAATTTATAAGGACAGGATGTGAGTGAAATGAATCAGAACCATCAGGGGTATATCTGTGTAATTGGAGCTGTGAATGTTGATATTATTGCATCTTCTTATGTGCGTCTGATTCATCAGGATTCCAACCCAGGTACTGTTAAGATTTCTTATGGCGGAGTTGGAAGAAACATTGCAGAAAATCTGTGTCGATTGAATCAGAAAGTAGAATTGATTACGGTACTGGGTGATGATTATCATGCCGATGAAATCTCTGATCAGTGTGAAGAACTGGGGATTTCATTAAAGCATTCATTGAAAGTAAAAGATGAACATTCATCGATGTATATCTGTATCAATGATGAAAAAGGTGAAATGCAGATTGCTGTTTCTGTTATGGAAGTTTATGATGAATTGACACCTGCTTTCTTTGAAACAAAACTGGATGTGATCAATGGTGCATCAGCAGTGATTATGGATTTGAATCTGTCAGCTGCTGCAGTAAAATATCTTTGCAATCATGTGAAAGCTCCTATTTTTGTGGATCCTGTTTCTACACGCAAAGCGTTGAAGATTAAGCCATGTTTAAAGAATGTGTATGCGATTAAACCAAATCGTATGGAAGCAGAGTTGATTCTGGGAAGAAAAATCAAGACAGATGAAGAGATTCTGTCTGCTGCTCAGAGATTTCTGGATCTGGGTGTAAAGCGAGTGTTTATTTCACTGGCTGAAAAGGGAGTCTGCTATGCAGACCGCAATGAATCTGGATTTGTACGTGTTCAGAAATCAAAAGTAGTGAATACAACAGGCTGTGGTGATGCATTCATGGCAGGATCTGTTGTTGGTTTTGTACAGGATAAATCAATCCGTGAATGTGCCGAAATGGGACAAAGAGCAAGTCGAATCTGTCTTTCAGATGATAAAGCGGTCAGTCCGAAAATGAATCTAAAGGAAGTAGAAGGAGAATAGGTGAATGAAAAACTTGGAAAAATATTTGTCTGTATCTGAAGAGGTAAAACAGGCATTGGCTGAAGGAAAACCAGTTGTTGCGTTGGAATCAACGATTATTTCTCATGGTATGCCTTATCCAAAGAACGTTGAAACTGCACTGAATGTAGAGAAAATCGTTCGTGAAAATGGCGCAGTACCGGCAACGATTGCGATTATTAAAGGTAAGATTACAGTAGGTCTTTCTAAAGAAGAAATTGAATATCTGGGCAAGGAAGGTCTTGCGGTAACGAAGGCATCACGTCGTGACTTGCCTGTTCTGTGTGCTCTGGGTGCAAATGGGGCAACAACAGTCGCTACAACAATGATTGGTGCTGCACTGGCAGGTGTAAAGGTTTTTGCGACAGGTGGTATCGGTGGTGTTCATCGTGGTGCAGAAACAACAATGGATATTTCAGCTGACCTGGAAGAATTTGCGATGACACCTGTTCTGGTTGTCTGTGCTGGATGCAAATCAATCCTGGATATCGGATTGACTTTGGAATATCTGGAAACAAAGGGTGTACCTGTGATTGGTTATAAGACTGCAGAATTACCTGCATTCTATACAACACACAGTGGATTTAAAGTAGACTACAAGCTGGATGATGCTGAAACAGTTGCGAAGGCATGGGCTGCAAAGCTTGAAATGGGCATGCAGGGCGGTATGGTAGTAGCTAACCCAATTCCTGAAGAATACGCAATGGATCTGGATTACATCAATTCCAACATTGAAGCTGCAGTTGAAGAATGCAATCGTCTGGGCATCAAGGGTAAAGAAACAACCCCATTCTTGCTGGATAAGATTCAGAAACTTACTGCAGGCAAATCACTGGCAGCCAACATTCAGCTGGTCTACAACAACGCTAAGGTTGCAGCACAGATTGCCTGTGAATTATCAAAAATTTAAGCAGAGAATTCTCTGCTTTTTCTAAAGGAGAGTTTATGAGAGAAATAGTAAAGGGTGGCATTTATCGTCACTTCAAGGGAGATTATTATCTGGTGGAGACACTGGCAAAAGACTGTGAGACAACAGAACCTGTTGTGGTTTATCGTCAGCTTTATGGAAATGGTGAACTGTGGGTTCGTCCACTTTCAAGTTTCATGGCTGAAGTCGATAAAAAGAAATATCCTGATGTAAAACAGGTCTATCGTTTTGAATATCAGGAAGTAAAGAGTGTAAAGTAATATGATTTATCTTGGCTTAGCGATTTTTTCCAGCTGCATGGTCAGTGTATGCATGAGATTTGCAGAAAAGAAAAGTCAGTATCCATTGGGGCTTCTAGCGTCCAATTATCTGATCTGTTCCATCATGGCTATGATTTACTGTGATCAGTTTCAGTTCAGTTTAGGATTAGGTGCTTTTGGTTTTCTGAATGGTCTTGCTTATCTGATTGCTTTTATCTTGATTCAGTGGAACATCAGAAACAATGGCATGATCATGACTTCGACTTTCAATAAGCTGGGTGTTACAGTGCCTGTTCTTGCATCAATGCTGCTGTTTCATGAGAATCCTACGTTGACTCAATGTCTGGGGATGCTTCTGGCGGGTCTTTCCATCTTTTTATTAAAGGGAAAAAGTGAACAGAAACCTATGCGACTGCTTCCTTTGGTAGTGCTGCTGTTTATGGGGGGATTTACTGATTTTACTTCAAAGATTTTTGAAATGGTTTTTGATGTCATGTACAAGGATGTCTTTCTGTTTCTGACGTTCTTTTCTGCCATGCTTTTCTGTGTTGTGTATGTGTTTGTGAAGAAGCAGAAAATTACTCGTACAGAACTGTTTTATGGGGCATTGATTGGTCTTCCTAATTATTATTCTGCACGTTTTCTGCTGCATGCATTGACTCAGATTGATGCAATTGTGGTCTATCCGACATGCAGTGTAGGGACTATTCTGATGGTCAGTGTGTTTGGTTTTCTTTTCTTTGGGGAGAAACTTACAAAAAGACAGGTCTTTATTATGGGTTTGATTCTGGTTTCTTTGATTCTTTTGAATCTTTCGTAAACCCATGTTATAATGAATAAAAGGAATAGGAGAATGATCATATGAAAGAACCTGTATTAGTGATTCTTGCGGCAGGTATGGGCAGCCGTTATGGAGGACTGAAACAAATTGATACTGTTGGAAGCAATGGTGAATCCATCATTGATTTCTCAATTTATGATGCAATTCGTGCAGGCTTTAAGAAAGTTGCTCTGATTATCCGCAGAGAACATGAAGCTGCATTCAGAGCTTCTTTAACAGATAAGATTGAAAAGAAAATTGAAGTGGAATTTGTATTCCAGGATTTAAAAGATGTACCAGAAGGAATTACTGTTCCTGAAGGTCGTGAAAAGCCATGGGGAACAACTCATGCATTGCTGGCATGCAGAAATCAGATTGATGCACCATTTATGATCTGCAATGCAGATGATTATTATGGACCAGATGCATTCAAGAAAATGTATGATTTCCTGAAGAATGAGGCAAAAGATGGTGAGTATGGCATGATTGGTTATGTGCTGGAAAACACATTGACTGACCATGGTACAGTGACTCGTGGTGTATGCGAAAATGAAGATGGTTATCTGAGCGCAATCACAGAAATCCAGAAAATCCGTAAAGGTGCAGCGGGTGCTGAATATGAAAAAGATGGTCAGTGGGTAGCATGTGAAAATGGCACATTGGCATCCATGAACTTCTGGGGATTCACACCAAAAGTATTTGAAGAATTTGAAGCAATCTTCACTTCGTTTATTGGTGAAGCAGTGAAAGAAAATCCAATGAAGTGTGAACATGTTATTCCTACAGCAGTAGGTGATCTGGTCAAAGCAAAGGCTGCCAAGGTGAAGATTATGGCAAGCACTGATAAGTGGTTTGGTGTTACATACAAAGAAGATAAGCCATCTGTTGTGGCAAATCTTCAGAACTA
>JAFYOL010000097.1 GCA_017560205.1 Erysipelotrichaceae bacterium
ATCGTTGGTGAAAGTGAACTGGCTGAAGGAAAAGTCAATGTTAAACACATCGCTACACAGACTCAAAGTACTGTTCTCATCAGTGAACTAGTGAATGTCATGGATGAGCTTATGGGCGAAGAAGAAGGGGAATAAGCATGAAAAGAACACATACATGCGGTCAGCTGAGACTGGCCAACGCAAATGAAACTGTTACTCTGATTGGGTGGGTTTCAAAAAGAAGAAATCTGGGAAGTCTGGTTTTCATCGATCTGAGAGACAGAGATGGTCTGACTCAGATTACATTTGATGAACATCATGCAGACCTGGTAAAAGAAGTACGTAATGAATACATCCTGCAGGTTACTGGTAAAGTACAGGCTAAGGATGTACCTAACCCTAAACTGGCTACTGGTGAAATTGAAGTTCTGGTTGAAGAAGTCAACATCGTCAACGCAGCTGAAACAACACCAATCATCATTGCCGATGATACAGACGCTCTGGAAGACACTCGTCTGAAATATCGTTATCTGGACCTCAGAAGACCTAGCATTCAGAAGAATCTGATGCTGCGTCATCAGGTGACAATGCTGACAAGAAACTATCTGTCATCAAAGGGATTCCTTGAAATTGAAACACCAATTCTGTGCAAGTCTACACCAGAAGGTGCACGTGACTATCTGGTGCCTTCTCGTATTTCAAAGGGTAAATTCTATGCACTGCCACAGTCTCCACAGATCTACAAGCAGCTGCTGATGGTTGGCGGTATGGAAAAGTATTTCCAGATTGCAAGATGCTTCCGTGATGAAGATTTGCGTGCAGACAGACAGCCTGAATTCACTCAGATTGACATTGAAATGAGCTTTGTGGAAGAAGAAGATGTATGGAACACAGTTGAAGGTCTGATGAAGGAAATCTTCAGAAACGTAAAGGGTATTGAACTGGATGCATTCCCACGCATTCCATATACAGAATGTATGGCACGTTACGGTTCAGATAAGCCTGATACTCGTTTCGGTATGGAAATTCACAATGTGAACGATGTGTTCGCAAACACTGAATTTGCCGTATTCAAGACAATTCTTGAGGCAAATGGTCAGATCAATGCGATCGTTGCAGAAAATGCTGCAGATAAGTTCAGCCGTAAAGATCTGGATAAACTGCAGGAATTCGTTAAAATCTATGGTGCAAAAGCACTGTCTTGGCTGAAGATGACTGATGGTGTACTGGCTGGTTCTATCGCAAAAGTAACAACAGATGAAGAAAAAGCTGCACTGGCAAAAGCTCTGAACCTGAACAACAATGATCTGGTTCTGATGGTTGCCGACAAGCCAAAGACTTCTCTGGCAGCAATGGGTGCACTGCGTGTCAAACTGGGTAAAGATCTGAACTTGATTGATGAATCCAAGTTCAACTTCCTGTGGGTGACAAACTTCCCAATGTTCGAATACAGCGAAGAAGAAGATCGTTATGTGGCTGCACATCATCCATTCACATCTCCAAATCTGGAAGATGTGGATAAGCTGATGAGTGATCCTGCAAACTGCTACAGCCGTGCGTATGACCTGGTTCTGAATGGTTATGAACTGCTCAGTGGTTCTATCCGTATTCATGATCAGAAGCTGCAGGCTAAAGTGTTTGAGGCCATTGGTATGTCAATGGAAGAAGCTCATGAAAAGTTCGGATTCTTCCTGGAAGCATTCAAGTATGGTACACCTCCACATGGCGGTGTAGGTATTGGTCTGGAACGTCTGATTATGATCCTCTCTGGTACTGACAACATCCGTGATGTTGTGGCATTCCCTAAGACTGCAAGTGCATCTGATTTGATGTCTGAAGCACCAAATCTGGTTGACGACAAACAGCTCAGAGAATTGGGAATTTCTACTAAATAAGTTCAAAACAGCTTATCCTGAAGGATAAGCTGTTTTCTATTTGAAAAAGTACATGTCAAGTCTTCATATCAAAAAACTTTTTGTATATAATAAGAGTGCCCAGAGGTACACATGCATTTCCTACATTTTGATGATAGGGAGTTCGGACGTCCTGGATTGGTGTGAATGCCGGAACATTTTTTCGGAATCCTAAATTTTCAGGCAGGACACCCACTTGCTTGCGCAAGGGAATCAATAAAGCCTTTGGGTCCTGATAAAAGAAAGCTTCTGCATGCCAGAAGCTTTTCTTATAGTGTGAAATCGTGTGAAACACTTGTCAAACATGAAAATTCAAGGTAAAATATTCTACAGATAAAGGCGGTGTAACAATGACTGAATTTTGGGCATCAATTTTGTGGCTCGTGATTGGGCTGATTATGGGAGGAGCTCTGGGCTTCTACTTTACTCGTCGCTATATGGAAAAGCAGATTAAGGAAAACCCACCAATTAACGAAAAAATGGTTCGTGCTATGTTCATGCAGATGGGTAGAAAACCATCTGAAGCACAGATCAGACAGATCATGAAGTCGATGGGACAATAATTGAGTTAAGCACAGGACATTGTTCTGTGTTTTCTTTTTCTGGAGGGAATTATGATTCATTTTGCGATACTGGGACCTGGTAAAATTTCACATCGTTTTACTAAGGGGATGAAAGATGTTAAAGGTGCAGAGATTGCTGCGGTGGCCTCCCGTGATTTCAACAAAGCACAGCAGTACTGTGAGCTTTATGGCATACAGAAAGCTTATGGCAGTTATGAGGAAATGCTGCAGGATAAAGAAATTGATGCAGTGTACATCGCAACACCACCCTTTGTGCATGCTGAACAGATTAAAATGTGTCTGAATGCAGGCAAGCACGTACTGTGTGAGAAACCTTTGATGAAAACATCTGATGAGGCAAAAGAATGTTTTGCCCTGGCTAAAGAAAAAGGGCTAATGCTGATGGAGGCAACCAAAGGAGTCTTTATTCCGCCATTTCTGAAAATGAAGGAATTGATCAATGAAGATGCCTTAGGCCCTGTATCATACGTAGAAGCAAGTTATTGTTATGATGGGAATTTTGGTGAAGATCACTGGGTAAAAGATCAGAATTTGGCAGGTGGAGGTATGTATGATGTGGGGATTTATGCATTATCTGCAGTGTTTTGTCTTTTAGATAAAGAAGTAACTGATGTTAAGCGCATGGACATCAAAGGCAACAACTGCCTTGATTTCACACAGATTCTGCTTCATTTTGGTGATGTTGTAGCATCTGTGCGTGGTGCAATTTCAGTGAACACACAGAATAAACTGTTCATTTATGGAAAGAAGGGTCATATTGAATGTGAGTTCTTCTGGAAGTGTCATGATTTTGTGATGAGAATGGATGGTCAGGAAGTGAATTATCACTTTGATTTTGATTCTGAATTCACCTATGAGATTCAGCATTTTGTCGACTGCATAGAAAAAGGACTTGCAGAAAGTCCGGTGTTGTCTGAAAAGATGAGCTGTTTGATGCTGGATATTATGGATGAAAAAAAGACGTGGATGTAAGAAGATTACATCCACGTAATTTTTGTTTCGTTGCCTTTTAACAGACGTCCAATGTTGGCTTTGTGACGATAGCACACAAACAGCCAGAGAACGGTAATGGACAGACTGATGACCAGATTGTCCTGCGCGATGAAGGCACATACTGCAGCCATGCCAATGGCAATCATGCTGGAAAGAGAGACAAACTTTGTGAGTTTTAAAACGACAAAGAATGTGACGATTGGAATCAACGACATGATCATAAATTCATGTGTAATCAGAACACTGATACCAATCACAAATCCAACTGTTGTTGCGACAGCCTTGCCGCCTTTGAAATTCGCAAAGATTGGGAAACAGTGACCCACACAGCACATCAGACCAGCCAGAACACAGATTGTATCACTCATGTTCATGACTTTAGCCAGCACAACACTAAGCAATGCCTTTAATGCATCCAGTGCAATTACAGCTACACCTGCTTTTTTACCAAGCACACGTCCTGCATTGGAACCACCCAGGTTTCCTGAACCATGGTTGCGAATATCAGTTTTATAGAAGACCTTTCCGATGACCAGTGCCCATGGGATGGAACCGAAAAGATACGCTAGAATCAAGATTAAAATTTCCATAATGATTTCTCCTTAACCTGTCTTATTTTATCATAAAAGAGAAATTGAAGATAGTCAAAGCGTGTGAGATTTTCTTCACACAACTTTCTTCATATCACAATGATTTACATTTATGATTTCATATGTTAATTTGAAATTGAAAAGCAGCAAGTGCTTCAAGAATCTGGAAAGGAGTAACCAGCATTTCTAGTGCTGTATCAATCATATGAGTATCGGATTTGTTTTGTTTATCAATAGAGACCATTTGTTTCAATATGATGATTTTTACAATCATCTTTCTCAACGTTATCCAGTGAGTCTTCCAGATTTCACATTAGAGAATCTTCCAGATTATCTGGAAATCAAAATCGGCAGTGCGTTGTTTGGACGTGGGAAAAAGTATTTGTCCAGTGGATTTGAAATTTACAGTTTTTCTAAAGTTTCATATCCGGATATGTTTACGAATCAGGGAATCAGCAGTGATTTAGCCTTATCATTGCAGGTCGGCAGAGAGTTAGAGGTGATTGCAGCCTTGATGTTTTCCTCATACTTTGTAGAAAATGGAGGAACACTTTACCTGGAAAATGATGAACAAGAAATAGCTTTGACTTATGAAGCTATTGAAGGGCTTCTAAAAGAACTGATACGACGTGAAAGTTTTAAACGCATAGACTATTCCTCTAAAATTAAAAAAATGCTGAAAAGAGTCTTGGCTGAAGAAGGATTTACTTATTGGAGGCAAAATGCATTTACTAGAAATAAGAATGATGTTCCTCAATGTGTGGATTTCGAAAAAAGTAGATTGTGGGATAGTATCTGGATTTCGAATTATAGCAATTTAAATAATCCTCCATACTATACTGATGATAGATATATATCTGAGTATTTCTTTACATCAGAAGAAGATTTCTATAAACAATTAGATGTTGTTGAACAGGAAATCAAAGATAAATGGATTCCTTACTTTAACAGGAAAGCAGAAGAGTACAATATCACTACTTCTATGATGAAAGCATACAATGAGAAGACAGATGAATATGTGCAAAAAGTATTAGAGAATAATCGTTTTCCAGAGAATATTGAAGAGCTCATTGATATTGTGAAAAAGATATATCATGGAAAAGAGACATTTGACAAGACTCAGAAAGATGAAGCGGTTTGCATGGCGGCATCACTGTATTGGGAATATCTGATTAGAAATTATCCTGAATACAAACCTTTTGGTGGAGAGTGTCATCCTAAGATTGTAACGAATAATCCTTATTATGCTATTCCACCTCTAAGAGTCGCGTTCTCATCATTCATGACAGATGACTATGATGAATTCAAAAGTGGAACACGAATCTGGGATGTAGAAGAGTACAGTAAATGGGTCAGAAAAGAAAAATGGGAACAGAAAATCTACTGATTGAATCGTAATGGTTAAGCAATTCAGATTCTTTTGAATTCTGGATTGCTTTTTAATCAGTTGAAATCATTTTTCAAAGATGATTTTCTAGTGTATAATAGACAAGTGAATTTTAAGAGAAAGGGGATTTGACTTTCTTTATGGCAAATAAAAAATATGAAGCTGACAGCATACAAATCCTGGAAGGACTTGAAGCTGTAAGAAAAAG
>JAFYOL010000098.1 GCA_017560205.1 Erysipelotrichaceae bacterium
ATTATATGCCAAAACGCTGCAGTATGCACTGCAGTTTTAGTGCTGCCTCCAAATTAAAAATAGAAGGCAACTCACTATTTGAATTACCTTCTATTAAATTTTCGTCATCTTAACTTAATGACATTGCTCGTAAGAGTGCTTTTGTGTTTTATTTACCTAACAGGTCTGCCATGCGTTCTGCTTCATCCAGTACCCATTCAAATTTCTTGAGTGCTGTTGCAACAGGAGCTGGTGTTGTTAAGTCAACGCCTGCATGTTTGAGCTCATCCAGTGGATACTGGCTGCCACCCATCGACAGGAATTCCAGATAGCGTTTCACTGCTGGTGCACCTTCATTCAGGATGCCTTCAGACAGTGCTACTGCAGTAGAGTATCCTGTTGAATATTTGTAGACATAGAATGGACGATAGAAGTGAGGGATTCTTGACCATTCGTAAGCTGCTTCTTCATCCATGACCATATCATCACCGAAATAAGATTTAACCAGGTTATAGTACATCTTGTTTAATGATGCAGGGTCCAGAGCTTCTCCTCTTTCAGCCATTGCGTGTGCTTCTTTTTCAAATTCTGCAAACATTGTCTGACGGTAAACTGTACCTTTGAAGTTTTCCAGATACTGGTTGAGCAGTGAGAGTCTTTCTTCAGGGTCTTCAGTTTTTGCCAGCAGCTGTTCGATCATCAGGTTTTCATTGACTGTTGATGCAACTTCTGCCACAAACAGTGTGTAGTCTGCATACTGTACTGGCTGATGGTTCTTAGAATACCATGTGTGCATGGAGTGTCCCATTTCATGAGCCAGTGTTGATACGGAATCCAGAGATCCTGTGAAGTTCATCAGGATGAATGGGTTTGAATCATATGTTCCTGATGAGTAAGCACCTGAGCTCTTACCCTTGTTTGGATAAACGTCAACCCAGTTGTCATTGAATCCGTTGCGTACTGTTGTGCAGTATTCTTCACCCAGTGGAGCTACTGCATCCAGCACCATCTGTTTTGCCTCATCATAGCTGTAGTTCTTTTCAGTTGTCTGAATCAATGGAACATACACATCATAATAGTGCAGTTCTTCTACACCTAACAGACGTTTTCTCAGAGTTACATAACGGTGCATTGCAGGCATGAACTGATGAACTGTTTCAATCAGATTGTCATACACTTCCACTGGAATGTTTTCATGAGCCATGGACATGGCACGTGATGAAGGGTAGTTTCTTGCCTGTGCTTCCGTAACAGCTGCTTTGATCTGTCCGCTGTAGCTTGCGGCAAATGTGTTGATGTGCTGTTTGTAAGCTTTGTACATGCTTTTGAAGGTATTTTCTCTGAGCGTTCTGTCTGCACTCATCATCAATGGACCGAAAGCTGCAGATGACATTTCATGAGCGTTTCCTTCGCTGTCCAGTGCATCTTCAAAAATCAAGTCAGCATCCTGCAGATTGGATGCGATTTCTCCTGGTGCTGCCAGGACTTCACCGAAGCTTGCCAACAGTTTTTCTTCACGTGCACTCAGTGTGTGAGGTTTTCTTCTTTTCAGATTTTCCAGCTGGAATCTGTATTCAGCCAGTGCTGGATCATTGACGATTTCTTCGATTGTTTCTTCAGGAAGCGACAAGAATTCAGGTTCCAGGAAAGCTACACTTGAAACTGCCTTTACGTAGTTCATGTAGATTCTCATGTACATCTTCTGTGCATCTTCTGCACGTGTGTCTTCACTTCTTCTCAGGTTTGCATAACAGAACAGATTTGAAATCAGTCTGGCCATGTCTGTACTTGCCTTTAAGCATGCCAGTACATTTTCAGCATTTGTCAGTTTACCCTGATAAGCAGCGACTTTTGCGGTCACTTCTTCAATTTTTTTCAGATTTTCTTCCCAATCTGCATCATTTTCGTACAGGCTTGAAAGATTCCATTTGTATTTGTTTTCAATTTCAGAACGTTCTCTATTCATAAAAAAATCTCCTTGTCTATGCACTATTATACTCTATTCTGGAAAAAACAGACAAGTAAACTGATTTCATGTATAATTGTTTTAGAGGTACGTGATATGACAATTCGAGAACTGATTACATTGATGAAATCCAAGCATCATGGTGTATGGAATGGTACACCAATTGATGAATCCAAGACACGCGATAAAATTCTTTATGGCAATCCTGATGTAGAATGCACAGGAATTGTAACGACTTGTTTTGCCAGTACAGATGTGATTCGTAAAGCGCATGAACTGGGAGCTAATTTCATTATCTGTCATGAAGCTTTGTTCTGGAATCATGGTGATCATACAGAATGGCTTTCTGAAAACAAGACTTTCCAGGCTAAAAAGAAACTTCTGGATGAGACTGGAATTGTGGTATGGCGCAATCATGACTACATTCATTCTGGTATCTGGATGGAAAATCAGTGGGTGGATGGTATTTTCTACGGCTTGATGCAGGTGATGGGCTGGCAGAAGTATCTTGCCTGCGATTTGAAGCGTCCAATGGTGTTTGAGTTCGAAGATGCAACTGTAGAGTCTTTGGCTCAGGAAATCATTCAGAAGATGGAACTGGATGGTTTAAGAATTTTAGGAAAGCGTACAGGTTCAGTCAAGAAACTGATGATTGTGTCTCATCTGATTGGTCCACAGGACAATCAGATTCTGGCATCCATTGAAGAAAATGATGTGGATGCGATCATCACGATGGAAATGACAGACTTCACGGTGAATGAATACATGCGTGACAGTGCGATGCTTGGTCGACAGAAAACTATCTTTGCGGCAGGTCATTTCAACACTGAAGAGCCTGGTATGAAGTATTTTGCAGAATATCTTCCGCAGATGATTGGTACAGACTACAAGATTACGTATATTCAATCTGGAGATGTATTTGGGTTTATTGAAAAGGCATGCTGAGCATGCCTTTGTTGTGGTATACTGTTTGAGTTAGGAAGTGAAGTTTATGAAATGGACTGTCAAGTCTTCAGTTATGCGTTATCAGACATCTTTGATTGGATATCTGCTGCTGATTGTGTTGTGTGCTGTTACTTATTTTGCAGGCAAAGCATCTACAGGGCTTCTGCAGGGTGTTCTTATCGTAGCATGTTTATGGGCTGTATATCGTATTTTAGTGTGTGCTGTGCGCATTATGAAGCCAGTTGAATTGATTGAAGTAAATCGTCAGTGTCTGATTGATCATACATCGATGCTGTCTTTAAAAGAGATTCCATGGTATATGGTGGATGATGTCAAGATGATGGCCAGAGGGAAACAGACTGTCATTTGTCTTTATGGAAGTGATTTAAAAGAACTTGTTTCTAAAAAAGCATTTTATTTAAGACCGTTGATTCATCTGAATCGTTTACTGGGATATGGGTATCATATGATTTATCCTTATTATGCAGATGTTGATCTGGATCTGCTTTATGATGTGATTCAAAGAAAAGGAAGATAACAGGAAGAAATTCCTGTTTTTCTTTTAATAGTTCTCTAGAATTCATGAAAATGACCCC
>JAFYOL010000099.1 GCA_017560205.1 Erysipelotrichaceae bacterium
ACGTGCTGGTTCAATGATTTTCTTTGTTGGAATAAATCCTCCTGCACGATGTGCAACTTCCATTGCCCCTGCTTCTGAATGTCCTGATCCAAACGCCTGAAGAATTCCTCCTGCTTCAATCGCTTTTGCACAAGCCTGAGCTACTGCTTCAATTGCTTCTTCCTGCGTGTTCTTTACATCATCAATTAATCCTTTTACTACATCATATACTGGATTCATATTAATCTCCTTTTACTTCAATTCTTCATCTAAACTAATTATACATATTTTCAATAACATAGGGAAATGGGACTACCGGAAAGAAAGGAAGTGGTAGTCCCAGGGGAGAAATTTTCAAATCATCTAAATTCTTTTCAATTACAGCCCGTTGTAGTATTCAACAGCCAGCTGTACTGCTTCAATCAGAGCAGAAGAAGTTACAGTTGCACCTGAAACAGTTTCAACTGCGCCCAGATCAGCCTGTCCTGCAACCAGTGCATTCAGGAAATCTGAACCTTCAGCATACAGAGGAGCACCTACTGTATCTGTTTCCTGAGCATCACGCACTGCAACAGATACGATCTTGCCTTCAGCATCGAATGTAACGTGAGTTTCGATTTCACCACCGAAGCCCTGTGTTACAACTTCAACCTTAGTGTTTCCATCAGTTACTGTGTGGTTAGTTACACCTTCAAACAGTTCACCATGGATAGCCAGGTAAGTCATTCTCTGGAAATCACCAACGAATGCAATTGTAGCACCTGAAATAGTGTCTCTTTCCAGAATTGGTTCACTCTGCTGGTTTACAGTCTTGAACATTTCGTAAACATCTTCCAGAGTCATATTGTTAGCCAGAATATAAGTAACAACTGCTTCCATCTGTTCACCATAGCTGCGTCCACCATTGAGCCCTGCAAAAGATACACGGTTAGATCCTTCAACATAAGCACCTTCAGCAAAAATACCGTGAAGAGCTACCAGATCAGCAACCAGAGTGTCTTCAGTCAATTCAACATTTGCTTCTTTTGCCAAGAATGCAAAGCAGTCCAATGAAGTCTGCATATCCAGCACTTCATAAGCATAGCTTCCACGGACAGCACCAACAATCATCAGATCCGTGAAAGTTGATTCAGCAGTTGGGTTTTCCAAAGTTGCCTGTACCATGTACTGTGACAGTTCATCAGTATAGCTGTTGACAGACAGTGTCAATGTATATCCATTTTCGCTTGCAGCATAAGAAGCGTCAGATACATTCATCTGATAACCCATCAGAGTTTTCTTTGAGTATTCTCCTTCAAGACCCTTGTTGCGAACAATATCCCATTCCAGTTCAGTGATAATACCATCAGTTGTCTTTCCCTTGAAAATGAATGTATCATTTTTAGGTTTACCAGCAGATGTTGTCCCTTTCATTTCATATTCAGCTGCAAATTCTTCAACAACTGGAGCTTTATCATCCTGTTTGTTTGAATCATCAGCTGCAGAGTTATTTGCGCAAGCACCCAAAGAAAGAACCATTGCAAATACAGCGAGTAATGTCAGTAATTTTTTCATTTTTGTTTCCTCCATTTCATTATGTGAAAATTTCATTTCACAACGGTTGAATTTTACCATTTACATTCCCCTATGTAAAATAGTAATATTTAATAT
>JAFYOL010000100.1 GCA_017560205.1 Erysipelotrichaceae bacterium
ATCATCATGAAGAACATTGCGATTGTGGCCATGAACACCATCATCATGAAGAACATTGTGACTGTGGCCATGAACATCACCATCATCATGAAGAACATTGCGATTGTGGGCATGAACATCACCATCATGAAGAACATTGCGACTGTGGCCATGAACATCACCACCATCATGAAGAAGATTGTGGCTGTGGCCATGAACATCACCACCATCATGAAGAACATTGCGACTGTGGCCATGGACATCATCATCATGAACACACAGAACGCCCTGATTTGAAACAGAAGTATTCTTTTGTGATTGAGGGGTTGGATTGTGCGAATTGTGCTGCTAAGGTAGAGCGTCATTTGAATCATTCTGATCAGTTGTCCGATGTGCAGATTCTGTTTTTTAATAAGACAATTAAACTGAATTCAAGTTTATCAGGTGAACAGCTGAAATATTATCTTCAGTCCAAAGTGGATGAAGTTGAAGATGGGGTTCAGATTTGTAATGTGAATCAGCCCAAAGAAGTACACACAGAGAAAAAGAGTGCAGATACAGATTTGATTCGTATTATTGTGAGTGTGATTTTGCTTGCGACAGGATTTATGACATCAGGGAATATGAGTGTTTCTTTGGTGTTGTTTGCGTTGTGTTATCTTGTATGTGGGTATGATATTTTGCTGCGTGCAGTGCGTAATATCCGCAAGGGTCAGATTTTTGATGAAAACTTTCTGATGGCTGTTGCGACGATTGGGGCGATTATTGTATCAGAATATGCGGAAGCTTGTGCTGTTATGGTTTTCTATCAAGTGGGAGAGTATTTCCAGAATCGTGCTGTTGAGAAGTCCAGACGTTCAATTGCAAAGCTGATGGATATTTGTCCAGATGAAGCACGTGTTGAAAGACAGGGGCAGCTTGTAACGGTTCATCCGGAAGATGTACAGCTTGATGAGATTCTGGTTGTGCGTGCTGGTGAGAAAGTTGCTTTGGATGGCATAGTCGTGGAAGGTAAATCTTCTTTGGATGCACGTGCGTTGACTGGTGAAAGCCGTTATCAGAGTGTTGAAGAAAATGATGAGATTCTCAGTGGTGTCATCAATGTTGAAGGTGTGCTTCGTATCCGTGTTACCAAGCCATATCATGATTCTACAGTGGCAAGAATTCTGGAACTGGTGGAAAATGCAGGGAGCAGAAAAGCTCCTGCAGAAGCGTTTATTACTCGTTTTGCGAAGGTTTATACACCGTTTGTCTGTCTGATGGCGTTGTTGATTGCGGTTGTGCCTCCACTTCTGATTGAGGGTGCTTTGTGGATGGATTATCTGTATCGTGCGTGTACATTCCTGGTAATCAGCTGTCCATGTGCATTGGTTGTATCAGTTCCTTTAAGTTATTTTGCAGGAATTGGCGGATTGTCTTCTCAGGGTATTTTAGTCAAGGGCGGTAATTATCTGGATGCCTTGAATCGTGTGAATACGTATGTCTTTGATAAGACCGGGACATTGACAGAAGGTTTATTTGAGCTGACAAAAGTATTGTCTGAATGTCCAGAAGAAACATTATATTATGCAGCTTGTGCTGAGCAGCACTCAAACCATCCAATCGCAAAGTCGATTCTTCAGGCTTATCAGGGTGAATTGCGTTCAGCTGATGATGTCCATGAAATTGCAGGATGTGGAATCGTATGTCGTGTGGATGAAAAAATGATTCTTGCAGGGAATGAAAAACTGATGAAGATGCATCAGATTGAAATTCCTGCATTGAATGAAGCGGGTACACTGATTCATATCTGCCTGGAACATGAATATCTTGGAACACTTCTGATTCAGGATAAGATCCGTTCAGAATCAAAAGAGCTGATTCAGATGTTGAAACAGATGGGCAAGAAAACGGTCATGTTGACAGGGGATCAGAAGAGCATTGCCCAATATGTTGCCGATGAGCTGAACATCGATGAATTCCATGCTGAACTTTTACCGAATGAAAAAGTAGCAGTTGTGGAGAAAATGATTGCCTGTGGTGATCAGCCTGCTTTTACGGGTGATGGCATCAATGATGCGCCTGTTCTGGCAATGTCATCTGTCGGTTTTGCGATGGGCGGAATTGGCTCTGATGCGGCAATTGAAGCTGCAGATATCGTTATTATGAATGACCGACCAGACAGTGTCTTAAAGACATTGAATTGTGCTGTTAAAACACGCAGAATTGTCGTGGAAAACATTTACGGTGCACTTTTTGTGAAATTTGTTATACTATTGTTAGGCGCTTTGGGAATGGCTGGCATGTGGGCTGCAGTTTTTGCCGATGTTGGTGTTGCAGTTCTGGCAATTCTCAATGCGATTCGTGCAATGAAAGTATAGGTTTGGTTTGATAAATATGAAAAAGATTCTCTCAATCTTATTGATGATAGGTCTTCTGTTTTCGAATGTAAGTGCTGTTTATGCTGATAATGAAAGGGCAAAGCTTGATTTGAATGCCGAAGCAGTGATTTTGATGGACGCTGTCAGTGGGGCGGTGCTGTATCAGAAAAATGCTTTGAAACAGATGGAACCTGCATCAATCACTAAAATTATGACGGTGTATTTAGCGATCACCAAAGGTGATCTGAATGCCAATGTTGAAGTCTCTGCAGAAGCCATTGATTCAATTGAACGTGACAGTTCGCACATTGCGTTGGACTACAATGAAGTGGTTAAGGTTGAAGATATGTGTTATGCATCTCTTCTTGCAAGTGCCAATGATGCATCCAATGTTCTGGCTGAACATGTTGCAGGTACACAGGAAGCCTTTGTGAAACTGATGAATGAAACTGCAGTTTCAATGGGAGCACAGGATACTGTGTTTGCCAATGCGCATGGTCTTCCAACCAATGATGCCAACAAGCCTCATCTGACAACGGCTTATGATATGGCTCTGATGATGAAGACCATGATTAAAAATGAGACTTTCCTGAAGATTTCTCAGACAACCAGCTATACGATGGCTCCTACCAACAAACAGAAAGAAAATCGTGTGTTTGGGAATGGAAATGAAATGATTAAGAAATCATCTTATCGTTATGATGGGATGATTGCAGGAAAGACAGGCTGGACGACAGATGCAGGTTATACCTATGTCGCAGCAGCTGAACGTGATGGCATGCAGCTGATTGTGGTCATTCTGAATGATGATTCAAAAGAGGATCGTTATAAGGATGCCAAGACTTTGTTTGATTATGGGTTTGAAAATTATAAGCAGGTTTTAGTGAAGGCTTCTTCTTTGGAACCAAAAGAAGTTCAGATTATGCAAGGAAATCGAGTAGCTGGTGAATTTACATTCAGCTTTGAACACGATTTCAATGTACTGCTTTCAAAAGATACAGATGAAAGTGCATTGACAACGGAAATCATCGTTGAAAATGAAGATGATGTGGATAAAATCAGTGCTAAACTGGTGCTGTATCTTAATTATGTTCCAATTGCAGAAGTTCCAATGGAAAAGCACGCAGTGATTCATGATTTGAGTTTTAAGGCAACAACACTTCCAATCATCTTGAAGGTACTGGATATTTTCTCAGTAGCAGTCATGGCTTTCTTTATGAGTCTGGTTGCATATTCAGCTTACTTGTCAAACAAGAAAAAGAAATCAATGAATAAGAAAAACGGATAAGTAGTACTTATCCGTTTCTTTTGTTTAATTTGCGGTCATACAGATACCATGGTGTAAACATGACAATCAGAATACCTGCAATGATGATTGGGAATCCCCATAAATGTGACCCAAACAGCTGTTTGAAGATGTAAAGTGGATTGTTGGCATCAGCTTCCATCAGGAACATGAAGTTTGTATCCAGCAGCAAGTTGATCAGATAAATAGGAACAGCAGTTATCAGCAGGATTCCAACACACTTTGGAATATCCTGCACTTTAGGACGAATATCTTTGCCGCATGTCAGTACAATTGGATACAGAGCAAGCAGAATGTGCACCGTGAAACTGTGAATGTGCATGAAATTAGCTAATGGCAGCTTTGTCCATGACGGAAACAACAGGGCAGCCAATGCCCCTGGAATGCACACTGTATAAAGAATACTGTCAAGAAGACGATTTGGTTTGAATGAATGATAGGCAATCACAAAGATGTTGATGGAGCACAGATGCAGCGGCAGATAGCTGAACTGATAATTTCCACCAATGAAAAGACCAGCCATCTTAAAGAGTTCATCCGCCACCAGCAAGGCCGCAATGATTTTTCTCCACTGACTTCTTTTTTCTGGTGATGCTTTTCTGTAATAGATGATGTTGGCAATGGTTACACCTGCAAACAGGACTAACCACAGGATGTGAATCAAACTGTAATGTGTAAAACCGACACCTTCCATGATGGTTTCAGTTGTCTCTAAAAAATATTCCATAAACTACCTCTTAAATACCAGTGAAATTATAGTCCTCTATAAGAAAGATGTGTTAAATGTATGTTAAGTTGAGAAGAAAAACTTCTTTAGAAAGAGGTTTATTTCATCAGATACTTATCCATCCAGTTTGTGATTTCACTTAATCTGCGTAGGCGATGTTCAGGTTTACCGCTTCTTGATAAATCATGATTTTCACCCTTGAACGCAACTACTTTGGTATCAACACCACGGCATTTTAAGACAGTGTACATCTGAAGTGCTTCAGGAAGCGGACATCTGTAGTCTTCTGTAGAATGGATGAACAGGGTTGGTGTTTTTGCGTTGTTGGCGAATTTGAGAGGTGAGATATCCCAGAAGATATCATAACAGTTATCCACATCACTCAGTCCGAATTCAAATGGAGCGTCAACACCATAGTCACTGTAGACCAGCTGTGAAATGCGATTTGAGATGGATCGCTGTGCACAGGCACATTTGAAACGATCAGTATGTCCAATAATCCAGTTGGTCATGTAGCCGCCATAGCTTCCACCTGTAACACCTACACGTTCAGTATCGATGGCAGGATAGAGTTGCAGCACTTCATCCACAAAGTCCATCAGATCTTCGTAGTCGGTCTTGCCATAATGCTTCAAGAAGTCGGCAAATTCATTGCCTCGACCATCGGAACAATGAGGATTGCAGTACATTACAAAGTAACCCTTGGATGCCCACAACTGCATTTCGTGATAGAAGACTTCACCATAAACTCCTTTAGGACCTCCATGAATATCCAGGATTGCTGGGTATTTTTTAGTTGGATCATAATCTTTAGGAAGCAGTACCCATCCATAGACTGGTTCAGGTTTATTAACTGTCAATCTTTGTGGTTTTGCGACATAGACATCTTTGAATGTTGGTTCATTGATGGATGTGCACTGAATCAGCTGTCCATCTTTAATCTGATAGATTTCCTGCAGTTTCTGATCTTTCATGGCAATCACAAAGATACCCTGTTCATTGACCACCACATCATCAGTAGAACCTTCAAAATCACAGATGATTTCTAAAGAATCACCAGTAAATTTCTTTAAAATAGAACGACTGTCTACAGTATCCACAAAATAAGAGAATCCATCATATTTAAAATAATTCTTTGTCTTTCCATAACGGCAGTCAGATCCTACACTGTTATAGAGTGAACCTTCATTTTCCAGTAAAAGATGAAGTTCATTGTCTTTCAGTTCATAGAAGTCCTTACCATAGATGATGGCTTTATCTGTACCTAAGACAATGATTTTATCATTATGATAGAAAACACGATTGATGTTCAGTTTCTTATCAAAGATGACTTCTGTTTCAAGTGTGGTCAGGTTGATTTTCCACATCCAGCTCCAGAGTCCTTTGACATCGATATAATCTACACCAGATACAATCATTTCATTGTCTTTGATGTCATAGCTTTCTACATCGATTGTTAATGGAAGCAGGTCTGTGATTTCAAGGGTTTCTTTGTTGACAAGCATCAATGTGTTTCTTTCACCATTCATAATGCCTGCACCATTAAAGAAGAATGGATATTCGTCAAAGATGATGTAGTCCTGTTCTGCTTTTTTCATTTCTTCAATCTCAAGCTGTTCGTCGGTTGTCATATGATGATAGAGTGGACAGCTGCGATGAATAGTTGCTCCAATCAGGTATTCATTTTCATTTAAGTCTTTAATCGAAGATACCTGCAGAGGCAGTGTGAAAGCTGGTGTGTGATTGCCGAATTCATCAACCTTTGTAAAACGTGTATGAACCGTTGTGATATCAGGATCTTTGTCCAGCAGCATCATGGATCCATCGTTCATTAAGAATGTACTGCATCGTCTTCTTTCCTCGATGAAAGTTTCAGTTTCATTTGTCTTGGTGTTCAGCAGAGATACTTTCTGCAGATAGTTGTTGCATGTCATATCCGCAACAGTTTCTGTGTAATACAGATACTGTCCATTGATTTTCATGTCGGACAGATAACGATATTGTGTCATTAAGTCGAGTGTTACTGGTTTCATAGAGTTTTTCTCCTTCAAGCTCTTATATCATACCACAAAACAGAAATCTTGTTTCATTAAAATGAAAACGCATACAAAAAATGATGAAAATTTACAGAAGTGTGATAAGATAGAAAAGGAAGTAAATTTGGAGGCTTTGTTATGATTTCAAAAAGAAGACAAAATTGTTTGAACGAACTGTTGAAGACAGATCTGGATGGTGTACTTTATGCAGGAAGTGCAAACTTTCAATATTTAAGTGAATGTACATCTTATCACTGGCAGAGAAATGCGTTCAATCTGGAAGCACCGATTGCAGGATCTCATCTGATTCCAGAATGCATGATTTATATGAATCGTGAAGGAAAAGTAACGATTCTGTGTATTCCTCGTCTGAAAGATCATTTCCCTGGACACGATGTTGTGATTTCTTATATGGATCAGTTTGAAGATGAACTGGCACAGATTGTGGATGGAAAGAAGATTGGGATTGGGCGTGACTGTGATGCATGGCTGAAGGAAACGTTCAAAGAAGTGGATCCTGAGATTGAACTGGTGTGTGCAGAAGAGCTGTTCTATGAGATTCGCAAGATCAAAGATGAAAAGGAAATTGCCCATCTGAAAAAGATGGCCAAGTTTACTGATGATGCGATTATGCATGTGGTCAAGAATCTGAAGGAAGGCATGACGCAGTATGAAGTTGAGCGTGCAATCATGGAATACGGTTTTGCCCATGGCATGCAGGATCTGGGATTCCAGCCAACAGCTGGTCTGAAAACACGCAAGACATTCAAATCGCCTGAAGAAAACTTTATCTTTGATCGCAACACAAAGCTTGTGCCTGGTACAGGAATTGCCTTTGATGTTGGGTATATGGATCAGGGATACTGCAGTGACTGGGGACGTTCCGTTTATTATGGCAAAGCTCCAGAACATGTAAAGAATGGTTATTTTGCGCTGCAGGCATGTCAGACGTACATGATTTCCAAGATTGTGCCAAATCAGACAAAAGTAGGTGAGCTGTATGGCTTTATCTGGGAAAAGGCAGTAGAACTTGGTTATGAACAGTATCTGAGATTCAAGATTGGTACAGGGGCTTCCAATGGTCATATGATTGGGATTGAAGTTCATGAACTGCCATGGATCAAAGAAGACTGTGAAGAAGTGTTAAGACCAGGTATGGTGTTCTGTTCAGAACCTAAGATGATGTTCCCAGAAGAATGTTATACACGTGTTGAAGACATGATTCTGATTACAGAAGAAGGAGCTGTATCTTTGTCAGAATTCCCTCGTGATCTGTTTGAAATTGATGTGGAATAAAAATATTCAATAGACAAAATTGCCAGTCATGCATTGACTGGTTTTTTATTTTTTGTGTACACTATGTGTGGTGATAATTTATGAAACAGTGGATTCAGGAAATACAACAGTTTCAGAATGAACTGGTTGAAATCAGAAGAAGTCTGCATCAGATGCCTGAAAAAGGCTTTGATTTAAAGAAGACACTTCCTTATGTGAAAGAGAAACTGATTGAATTTGGGTGTGAACCGGTAGAGTGTGGTAAATCAGGATTGGTTGTTCTGCTGGGAAAGAAACCAGGCAAGACCTTTCTGTTAAGAGCGGATATGGATGGTCTAGCGATTGAAGAAGAGGCAGATGTAGAATATGCGTCCAAGAATGGACATATGCATGCCTGTGGTCATGATCTGCATACGACCATGCTTTTAGGGGCTGCCAAGTTTCTGAAAGCTCATGAAGATGAAATACAGGGTACAGTTAAACTGATGTTTCAAAGTGCTGAAGAAATCTTTGAAGGTTCAAAAGATATGATTGATGCAGGTGTGCTGAAAAATCCGGATGTGGATGCAGCGATGATGATTCATGTTGTACCACAGATGAAAATGCCTGCAGGATGTGTGCTTGTACCAAAAGGTGGAATTGGAACTTCTGCAGCAGATTTGTTTCAAATCACAATCCGTGGAAAAGGATGTCATGGTTCAATGCCGTTTAATGGAATTGATCCATTGATTCCTATGGCTCATTTGTTGTTAGGACTACAGGAAATTCAGACACGTGAGCTTTCTGTTGCGGATAAGGCTGTACTGACCATTGGCAGTGTTCATGCAGGAGAGGCCTTCAATGTCATTCCTGAGACAGCTGTATTGGGTGGAAGTCTGCGTACTTATGATGAAAAGGTACGTGCTCATATTAAACAGAGAATTGTGGAAATCGCTGAAGCAACAGGTGCAGTCTATCGCTGTTCAGTTGAAGTGAAATACACCAGCGGTTGTCCAGTGCTGATGAATGATGCTGATTTGTGTCAGACTATTTATGAATACTTATCCGAATATTTAGGTCGATCTGTCATTCAGATGCCTGAAACATCACCATCAGGATCAGAAGATTTTGCCTATGTATCACAAGAGGTACCTGGTGCAATGCTGATGCTGGCAGCAGGAAATCCAGAAGAGGGATATGAATATCCATTGCATCATCCAAAGGCAACGTTTGATGAATCGGTACTGGCACAGGGTGTGTCTGTGCTGTGTATTGGTGCTATGCAGTGGCTAGAGAAAAACAAGGAGTAGAAGATGAAGGAAATCAAGTTGGTTGTATGTGATATTGATGGAACATTAATCACAGATAAAAGAGAATTTACACCGAAGACAAAAGAAGTCATTGAACGTCTGCACGCTCACGGTGTTCTGTTTGGGATTGCATCAGGACGTTCAGTTCATCTGATGTTGTCAAAGAATTCTAAAAAATGGGGATTTGACTGGGAATTTGATGTCATTATTGGAATGAATGGATCAGAACTTCAGGACAATGTTCAGAAGAAACGTTTTGATTATTATGCATTGAGTGAATCTTCAATCAAGGAAATTCTTGAAATGATGAGTCCACTGAACATGAATCCATTTATCTATGATGAAGTGGGTATGTTGTATATCAAGGATGATGAAACTGTCATTCCATCTGGTATTCGAAACAACATTCCTGCACGTGTTGCAGAAAATGTATCTGAATTGTATGCAGCACCAAATGCGAAAGTCATGTTCAGAATGACAGCCGATCGCATGGAAGGTGCACTGGCACATGCGGCGGCACATCCATCAGACAAGTATCAGGCTTTCAAGACACAGGCAACGATGCTGGAATTTGCAGATCCTCGTGTCAATAAGTCTGTTGCTCTGATTGAATTCTGCAAGATGCATAATATTGATTTGAGTGAAGTTGTAGCCTTTGGCGATATGTCCAATGACAATGAAATGTTGAGTGCTGCAGGGCTGGGTGTATGTCTGCTCAATGGTGCAGAGGATACAAAGGCTTGTGCTGATGTCATCACAGAAAAGACAAACGATGAAGAAGGTTTTGCAGACTATGTTGAAAAACATATTCTGATTCCTCGTGGCTGGTAAAAAAGAAAGCAGAGAAAATTTTTCTCTGCTTATTTTTTTCTGAATCTGCAAGTATCGGCATGTTCGCAATCAAGGACGATGTCTTTTTGTGGGTTAACGATGCGTGCTGGAATCCCTACTGCAGTAGCGTTGGCTGGAACATCTTTCAAGACAACGGCATTGGCTCCGATTTTGGCATAAGATCCAACTGTGATGTTGCCTAATACTTTGGCACCTGCTCCAATTTCTGCGTAAGATTCTACAGTTGGATGACGTTTCTCATGGGTGTTGGAAACACCACCCAATGTCACCTGATGAAACATTTTGACATAATCACCAATGATGGCAGTCTCTCCAATCACTGTACCCATGCCATGGTCAATAAACAATCCCTGACCAATTTGAGCTCCTGGATGAATTTCAATTCCTGTCAGAAAGCGTCCTAATTGTGACAACATTCTGGCCAAAAATCTGAAACCTGATTTGTGCAGTTGATGGGCAATTCGATAAATAATCATTACATGAATGCTTGGGTAAAGAAGCAGAATTTCAAGTGAACTTCTGGATGCAGGGTCACTGTTTTTAATGTGCTGAATTTGAGCTTTTATATCTTTGAACATATGAATCTTGGTCTCCTTTAAAAGAAAAGGGGCAGAATTTCTTCTGCCCCACTGATATCTGATTTTCCTGATAACCTAAAAAGCTGTCAGGTCGGGACAGTGAAGTTTGATCTTGATTGTACAACACAACATCTGATGCATACTTTGTCCCTCTCTTTCTATCTTTAGTTTATTCCTTTTAAGAAAAATTATCAACAAAAGTGCTTTCGTTGACGAGTAGTTTCGATAAATTTATAATATTTCTGAGGTGATCACAATGAGAATCTATGAATCAAGAGATCAGCTGGTGGGACATACTCCATTATTAATGTTGAATCAGTTGAAGAAAGAATTGAATTTAAAAGGAAATGTGCTGGTAAAACTGGAAATGATGAATCCTGCGGGTTCCATCAAAGATAGAGCAGCACTGCATATGTTGAACAAAGCTGAACAGAAAGGTCTGGTACACACTGGAACTGTCGTTATTGAACCAACATCAGGCAACACTGGAATTGGGCTGGCCTCTGCCTGTGCGGTACGTGGGTATCGCTGTGTGATTGTGATGCCGGATACGATGAGTGTAGAAAGACAGCTGCTGATGAAAGCCTATGGTGCAGAAGTCATCTTGAGTGATGGAAAACTGGGAATGAATGGAGCTATCGCCAAGGCAGAAGAACTTGCGAAACAGTATCCAGACAGCTGGATTGCCGGACAGTTCATCAATCCTGACAATGCAGAAGCTCACATTCTGACAACAGGTCCTGAAATCTGGGAAGATACTGATGGAATGGTGGATGTCTTTGTGGCAGGTGCTGGTACTGGCGGCACGATTACAGGCACTGCAAAGTATCTGAAATCCAGAAACAAGGACATTGAAATCGTCGCTGTAGAGCCTGAGAAATCACCAGTTCTATCTAAAGGGGTATCTGGTGCTCATGGTCTGCAGGGAATTGGTGCGGGTTTTGTCCCTGAGATTCTGGATACGTCACTTTTAGATAAAATACTTCCGGTTACAGAAGAAAAAGCCTATGAAACAGCTCGCTTGCTGGGAAGAAAAGAGGGTATTCTTTGTGGTATTTCTGGTGGTGCAGCCCTATGGGCAGCATTGCATCTGGCATCCTTGAGTGAATACGAAAACAAGATGATTGTGGTTGTGCTTCCGGATGGTGCAGAACGTTATTTGTCGACAGAATTGTATCGTATAGATTAAGAGGTCTCATTGAGATCTCTTTTTTTGTTTGATAGGAAAGTTCTCTGGAATTCATAAAAATGACCCACTTGAAACAATGTAGGGCTTATGGTAATCTATAATCACTCAAAAGAAGAAGTTATTGGCATATACGCATACTGAATTGAAT
>JAFYOL010000101.1 GCA_017560205.1 Erysipelotrichaceae bacterium
AGGAACAGGTGCATTGCGCAATGCAGTGCATGAAAAACTGCGTCGCAGAAAAGATGTGACTTTCCGTCTTGGAGGACAGGGGGAAGGCGGCGTTGGTGCAACCGTTGTTACCTTTGTATCAAAATCATGAATGAAACCCTGAAACTTAAACTGGCTAATCTGCCGCTTGAGCCAGGGTGTTATATGATGAAGGATAAACATGGTGAAATCATCTATGTAGGTAAAGCTAAGAAGTTGAAAAACCGTGTGAATTCCTATTTTACAGGTGCTCACAATTACAAAACGACAAAGCTGGTCTCTCAGATTGTTGATTTTGATATTATTGTGACATCTTCTGAAAAAGAAGCATTGCTTCTTGAAATCAATCTGATTAAGAAACATCGACCTCGCTTTAACATCATGTTTATGGATGACAAGAGTTATCCATACATTAAAGTTACAACTGAGAAATATCCGACTTGTCAGGTCGTGCGTGAATTTAAGAAACAGAAAAATGCACGCTATTTTGGTCCATATCCGGATGCGACAGCAGCCTATCAGACACAGAAACTGCTGAATCAGCTCTATCCGCTTCGAAAATGCAAAACCATGCCGAAAAAGGTATGTCTGTATTATCATATTGGTCAATGTCTTGGCCCATGTGAGTTTGATTTACCGGAAGAAACTTATAAACAGTTACGCAATGATGTCATTCGTTTTTTAAGTGGCGATGTCAAAGAGCTGCTTGTCCAGTTGAAAAAAGAGATGGCTGAGGCTGCAGAAAATCTGGAGTTTGAAAAAGCTCAGGAAAAACATCAGCTGATTCAATCGATTGAACACATTGTCGATCGTCAGAGTATGGAAAAAGATGATCGTATTGATTCAGATTATTTCAATTATGTGGTGATCAACGGCTATATCTCTATTTTTGGTCTGTTTGTACGTGGTGGTAAAGTACTGGAGCGTGACTTTGTGATTGAACCATTAGTGGATGATGCAGAAAGTACGTTTATTTCCTTTCTTATGCAGTACTACATTAAAAATCCACAGCCAAAACAGTTGTGTCTGCCGCTGGAATGCAATGCTGAACTGATTGGTGAGATTCTTGAATGCAGTGTTCTGCAGCCTGTGAAAGGCCGTATGAAACATCTTGTTGATCTTGCCAAGGTCAATGCAGAAAATCAGCTGCAGCGTCAGTTTGATCAGCTGGAACAGCGTTCAAGCTTCCATGATACAGCTACGGAACAGTTAAAGACTTTGTTGAATCTTCCGGATCTTGATCGTATTGAAGTTTTTGATATTTCTCATACATCAGGAGCTTATACAGTTGCGGGGATGATTGTTTATGAGTCCAATCGTTTTAAAAAGAGTGATTATCGCAAGTATCGTCTTTCGACTGGCAACAGTGATGTCGATTCAATGAAAGAAGTCTTGTATCGACGTTACTTTAAAGTCATGAAGGAAAATCTGCGTAAACCAGACCTGATTGTGATGGATGGTGGTATCACTCAGGTGAATGCCTGTCTTGAGATTCTAGAGATGCTTCATCTGGATATTCCAGTTGTCGGGTTGGTCAAAGATGATTCGCATAACACAGCCAATCTGCTTTCTCAGCATGGAGAACTGATTGAACTGGATCGTCGTTCAGACTGTTTCTTTCTGCTTACACAGATTCAGGATGAAGTCCATCGTTTTGCGATCAGCTATCATAAACAGCTGCGTGATAAGGCGATGACAACATCCATTCTTGATGAAATCGAAGGTGTTGGCCCTAAACGTAAAAAAGAACTTTTAAAACATTTTAAAAGTTTTAAGAAACTCTGTGAAGCTACCGTGGAACAGCTCAGTGAGGTTGTACCTGTTTCTGTTGCACAGGAAATTGTAAAAACACTGCATCAGTAACAACCTTTTCATTCTTTCATACAATAAAGTAGTTTATGAAAGGATGCGAAACATGAAAAAAATACTGACGCAGAGAGAATCTGAAATCTTTGAAGCTTTGGTG
>JAFYOL010000102.1 GCA_017560205.1 Erysipelotrichaceae bacterium
TATTATTTATTGCTTGAAATAAATAATAGGCCACACAAATCTTCTGTCATGTCAACAACATTATCTCAGAAAAATAAAAAAAGACGGGTACATTTTATCTGTACCCATCTGATGTTCAATGTCTTAACTTAATGACATTGGTCATTTTGACCCTTTTGTTGTGTTAAGAAGGAAAAAACATGTATAATTTTCAGCATAAAGGAGGGAATTGTATGAAATCATTCAAGAAATATTTCCCATTTGCGTTTACTGAAAAGAAAGACATTGCAGCTGTTGTGGTCAATGTTGTATTGCATATTGTAGCAGGATGGATTGCAGGTATCGTTCTGGGTATAGTTGGGTTTCTGCCAGTGATTGGTTTGATTGCAGGACTTGCAGGGGCTGTAGTTGAACTGTATCTGTTGGTCAGCATGGTTCTTTCTGTTCTGGATTACTGCAAGATTGTGTAATCATCTTAAAACAGAGAATTTAAATAAGGCTGTGGTTGTGCATTGTGTGCAGAAACTGCGGGCTTTTTTTCTTTTTGTCTTTGTGTCGATGGTGATAAAAAAATGTAAATTTTATGTAAGAAACGTTGAAACTGCCGTTTGTTTGTGAAAATATCACAATATTTAATAAATATCAAAAAAATACCATTAGAAAACGCTTTCTATAGAAAACAAATATCAAAAAAACAAAGATTCTAGCAAATATCCATCAAAAAAACAAAGGAAATGAAAGGGCTTACTATAGTAGAATTAAAATAACTAAGAGATTGTAGAAAATCGATATCATGAGACAAATAACGTTTAAAGAATATCGCAATATAGATCTTGCGATTTTGGCCGCAATTACATTTGTATTTGAGGTCATTGCCACATTGGCTGCTGCTAAGTGGTTTCCAGCACAACCTATCGCTTTATCCATCACAGTTGCCATGATCTGTGTTGTGATGATGAGATGGTCAGGTTATGCAGTGATTCATGCAGTGGTCGGAGGAATTGCCTTCTGCGCCGCTTCGGGGGCGACAATTGAACAGGTTCTGGTGTATTGCATCGGGAATGGCTTAGCTTTAAGTGCCTTGCTTCTGACACGATTATGGGGCAAGGAACAGCTTAGAAAAGATCCATTCAAACGATCAATGTTTGCCGTAACTGCCTACATGGGAGCAGTTTTGGGCAGATGGCTGGTCTCTTTGCTTTTTGGGGGAGATCTGACTGCACTGGTGGTTTATGCGACAACTGATATCATTTCACTTCTGTTTGCGCTGATTGTGTTGAACTTGCTGGCGAAATCAGATGGAATGATAGAAGATCAGAAGACGTATCTCTTGCGCATACAGCAAGAGAAAGAAGAAATGATGAATTAGAAATGGAGAATTCAGTATGAAAATGATAGCTGACGATTACCTGGTAAAAGATGAGGTAACAGGGAAGTACAAAGAAGATCCTGAGCAGGCGGTTCGAGATGATGTTGAAAAACATTACTGGCTGAATGTAGGTCGCACAATTATGAAAGACTGGCGTCTTTATCTGATGCTGGTACCTATGCTGCTGGTATTCCTGTTCTGGAGATATTTCCCAATGTATGAATTGTTGGGATGCTTTAAAGTAAATGATGCGACTTTGGATGTTGCTGATCAGCTGTATGCAGGGTTCTCTTACTTTAAGATGCTGTTCTTTGGCAGCACAAGCCTTTCAACAGAGTTCTGGGGTGCTTTCCGTAACACATTCCTGCTGAGCTTCTATGGTCTGTGCTTCGGGTTCCCGGTTCCAATTATTGTAGCGTTGTTCTTCAATGAAATCCGCTCAAATCTGGCAAGAAGTATTTATCAGGTTATCACATACCTGCCTAAGTTCATGTCAACCGTTGTTATGACATCACTGGTTACAATGCTGGTTCGTCAGGCATCACCTCTGGCTGGTATGGAAATGGGTGTTGTATCCAAGATGCTGGTAAATCTGGGCCTGATCAGTTCTGAACTTGGTAATGCAGGTCTGCTGAATGCTCCACAGTTCTTTAGAGCAATTTATCAGATCAGCGGTATCTGGGAAACTGCAGGGTATGACAGTATCGTATTCTTCTCAGCAATCATTGCGATTTCACTGACTAGCTATGAAGCTGCTCAGATCGATGGAGCAAACAAGATTGCACAGATGCGTTACGTTGTATTGCCTTCAATCCTGTCTACAATTGTCATCATGCTGATCACACGTATCGGGTCACTGTTGAATGTAGGTTATGAAAAGGTATTGCTGCTGTATAACCCTAATACTTATGTAACTGCCGATGTAGTTTCTACATTTGCACAGAGATATGGTATCGCAGATGGTCTGATTGGTGTTGCATCTGCTGCTGAAATGCTCAATAACGTTGTAGGTATGCTGCTTGTAATTTCTGCAAATACAATTGCACGCAAGGCATCTGACGTTTCACTGTACTAAGGAGGAACTTCGATATGAAAAGAAAACTTGAAGTATCCGAACTCATTTTCAAAATTGTGAGTTATGTCTTTCTGACAATTTTCGCTATCTGCTGTCTGTATCCATTCCTGTATGCAGTATCTGCTGCAATCAGTGGACGTGAAGCAGTTGAATATGGACAGATTGTCCTGTTTCCAAAAGATATTCAGTTCCAGGCTTTTGCAGAAATGTTCAACAACAACATGTTCTGGAACTCTTACACAAATACATTGTTTATTACTTTCTATGGTACTTTGTGGGCAATGGGTGTTGCAATTCTGGGTGCTTATGCACTGTCTAAGAAGCGTCTGCTGTTTAGAAAAGGATTCAACTTCTATCTGGTGTTCACAATGTGGTTCTCTGCAGGGATCGTTCCTCAGTATCTGAACTACTTAAGTACTCAGGAAGTGTTTAGTGCAATTGGTATTACTGATGACAAATGGCTGGTTGTTATTGCGATGGGTATGGCTGCAATGAACATCATCCTGCTGCGTAATGCCTTTGAAGGTGTGCCTTCAGAAATTGAAGAAGCTGCGATTGTCGATGGTGCAAGCGAATTCCAGGTATTGACTCAGGTTTATATCCCAATGTCAAAATCTACAATTGCAACTGTTGCGCTGTTCTTTGCGATTTCAAGATGGAATGGTTATTTCTGGGCTAGACAGATGATCAGTAACCTGAATGAACATCCACTCCAGGTATTTATCCGATTGAAACTCGAAGAATTCCGCGACCCAGATATCATGACTGGATGGGACAAAGCGTTTGCTGCTGACTCTGTCATCTATGCTCTGATTGTCTGCTCAATTATTCCTGTGCTCATCATTTACCCTTTCATTCAGAAGTATTTCGCAAAGGGCGTAAATATGGGTGGAGTTAAGGAATAATCCATTTCATAAGGTTATTTGCACGGAAGTGCTGATAATATAACTAATTTTCAGGGAGGAATAATACATGAAAAGAAGTTTTTCGATGATGCTGGCATTAGTGCTCGCATTATGCCTCATGCTGACAGGTTGCGGACCTAAGTCTGCTGGTACTGACCAGGGGACAGATTCCGGATCTACAGGCTCTAACGACGTAGCTGCACTGGAATATGCAGAAGGTACAGTATTACGTATGGCAACTGGTTACAACAACGCAAAGACTGGTTTGTTCTTTGACGCTGAAGTAGCTGGTGAAGGAATTACTCTGGCTGATGGTGTTACTTATCAGGCAGGCGATCTGAAGCCAACTTGGGTTGAAGTTCAGAACGTATTAGGTGTGGTATTTGAAAACAAATATCAGGGTAACAGTGCATCTAACGAATTCAAATACTGGAAAGAACAGCTTGGTCAGGTTGACCTGGTAAGCGGTACTGCTTCTCAGCTGTCTGAATCTGGTGTTGCTGGTGAACTGGTGAACATTGCTGAATATCTGGATATGATGCCTAACTTCAAGGCTTATCTGGAACAGAATCCAATCGTTCGTCTGTCAATCACTGGTGATACTTCAACTGGTGCAATCTACTTCTCTCCATACTTCGATGGTGTAAACGATATCGAACGTATGCCTCTGATGAGAACTGACTGGGTAGAAAAACTTCTGAATGGTGCTGGTGAATTCACAGCTGCTGACAGCAAGGAACTGGCTGCTGCTGTTTATACACCTTATATGCCTACATCAGGCAAAGTAACAGTTGACACAGTTAATGCTGCTGGTACTGCTGTTGAATCTGTAACAAAAGACTATGATGCTGCTGGAAACATCGTTGAAACTCTGAACAACGCTCTGGCTGCTGGTACTGTAACTGGTGTTGATGCAGTTAACATGCTGCGTACTTACATCGATACAGCTTACAATGGTTACTATGGTGAAAACCGTGCTGATCTGTTCGTCGGACAGAACGCTGCATGGGATGTTGACGAACTGGTTGCTCTGCTGCGCTGCGTAGTAGCTAACCCTCAGACACTCAATGGTACTGATACAGTTCAGGGTCTGTTCTCACGTGAAGATGACAACAACCAGAGACGTATCGATATGTTCCGTTTTGCTGGTACTCTGTTTGGTGTTCGTGGTCTGGAATCTAGACAGGATTACCTGTATCTGGGTACAGATGGTAAACTGCATGACGCTCGTCAGGAATCTGCTACTTATGAAGCTCTGACTATGATGAATGCAATGGTTCAGGAAGGTCTGATCTCTTCTTCATTCGTAAATTCTGAAGATACAGATACAAAGACTATGCTGGCTAACGATGCTGGTTTCATGCACTATGACTACAACCAGACTCAGACAGTTTACAACAAGACTTCTCTGCAGGATGGCGAAAAGTACATGGCTGTAATGGTTCCAGTTGCTCGCTGGTACGATGGTACAAATGCTGATGGTGTTTACATGCGCTTTACTGAATCTTGGAGAAGTGTTAAGACTGATGGTTGGGCAATCTCTAAGGCTGGTGTTGGTGATGACACTAACAAGCTGAATGCTGCTCTGGCACTGATTGACTTTGCATACAGCGAAGAAGGTCAGATCCTGATGTCTTATGGTCCAGATGCATTCATTAAGACAAATGCTGATGGTTCTTATGTAACATTCAATTTCAATGGTAAGCAGATGCCTGTAATCGCAGATGCAACTTATGCTGAACTGTGGGAAAAGGCTTCTGGTAACTACACTAACTACGCTCGTCAGTATCTGGGTTCAACTCTGTCATTCATGAAGAGCCAGGCGTTCGAATATCAGTGCACTCACGAAGTTGGTAGAGAAGGTGCTGGACACATCTCTACAGCAATCGGTCTGGGAACAATCAAGCATCCTGAACTGGCTGTAACTGAAAATCCTTGGTATACATCTATTCCAACAGTTCTGCCTAACACTAAGGCTGAAAACGATCTGCTGGCTGGATATACTGAACTGTCATCAAGCGGTAAGTTCTCTCAGTCTAAAGACCAGGTTAACCTGTTTGTAGACATTATCGCTTCTGGCTTCAACGGTGAAGGTACTTCTAACGCTGAAGAAACTCTGAACACAGTTTCAACTACTTGGAACGGTACAGGCTATCTGACACTGAAGCAGACTGCTTGGAACAAGCTGGTTGACTACTACAATTCACTGACTAAATAAATTATGATTTTATGATCAGCAGAGAAGAGACTTCTCTTCTCTGCTGATACAATATGTATTGTCGTGAACCAAGCCGTGAGCTTTGGTAAAGACTTAGATTGGAGACAACTATGTACAAGAAACAAATGATTCTCCAGCGCATTGTTTGCTTTGCAGCTCTGGCGGCTGGTGCGCTAGTATTTTTATACTCATTAGGTCTGATGACCGATCTTTATGATAGTGCATTCTATTATTATGCAGAAGATATCGCTAACCCAATGGTAGCGGGTACAGAAGTTTACTATCACATGCAGGGATTCAATCAGAATCTGACAACTGCAGGTATAGTCTTGATTCTTCTTGCTTGTGCTCAGTTTGTGGCACAAAACCACGCAAGAAGAAAATATTACATTGCGAATTACATTACAGTTGCGGTGACTTCAATTGCTTCAGTAGCAGTAAGCGTTTGGGGTCTGATGAATGTAATGTCTTATAGAGCTCAATATCTCTTAGTTGATTTTGAGACACTTGCAACATATTCACAGCTGTTTGGATTCAGCTATACAAATTCAACATTCTGGTTTGATGCAGCATGGTTTGTATTTGGTGTGCTGATTGCAGTGGCTGCTGTGAATGTGTATAACCTGATTCTTAAGAGAAATCTGATGATTTCAGAAAAGAAACTGCTTGAAAACAAGGAGGTATAGCACCATGTCAGAAAAGAAGATGGATTACAAAAAAGACCGACTTCGTTATACCAAAAATACATTTTCTTCAAGTTTAATGTATCTTGCGATTCTGTTTAATGTTCTGTATTTCGTGAACATTTATCAGTCAGATGTAAACAATTACTATTACA
>JAFYOL010000103.1 GCA_017560205.1 Erysipelotrichaceae bacterium
GTTTTTCTTAATGGTCATTTTTGAACTTGTTAAAAAATACAAGTAGTTTGTTTGCGGTGTTTTAAGACTGGAAGGTGTTAGGTATGCCATTAAAGATTGTCAGAAATGATATTACTAAAGTGAAGGTAGATGCGATTGTCAATACGGCAAATCCATTGCCTGTTGTGATGGATGGGACAGATCGTGCAGTGTATGAAGCTGCAGGGTATGATCTTGTTTTAAGTGAGCGTAAAAAGATTGGACGCTTGTTTCCTGGCGAGTGTGCAGTTACATCAGGATATCAATTGAAGGTAGATTATATTCTTCATACAGTGGGTCCTGTATGGATTGATGGTTTAAATGGGGAGTCTGAGATACTTGGGAAGTGTTATCAGAATTGTCTTTCTACAGCCTTTAAAATGGGTTTAAGCAGCATTGCCTTTCCTTTGATTTCAACAGGTGTCTATGGTTTTCCTAAGGCATTGGCATTAAAGATTGCGATGAATGTCATCAGTGATTTTCTGTTAAGACATGAGATGGATGTTACACTTGTGGTCTTTGACAAAGAATCCTTTGAACTTTCAGGAAAACTGTTTGATGATGTAAAGAGTTATGTTGATGAACATTATGTTTATGAAAAGAGCATAAGAGAATACCGTTATGAAGGGGTGTCATTTGCAGCGAATGCATGTGCACCGATGGCTAAACCAAAACCTTCATCACTTGAAGATTTTCTTAAAGAAGAAAGACAGTCTTTTCAGGAAAAGCTCTTTGAATTGATTGATGAGCGTAATCTTACAGATGCACAGGTGTATCATCGTGCCAACATGGACCGCAAGCTGTTTTCCAAGATTCGCTGCAGCAAAGATTACATTCCCAAGAAAAGAACAGTGCTGTCTTTGGCAATTGCATTGGAGTTAAATTTAGATGAAACTGAAGAATTGCTGGAGTGTGCAGGGTATGCACTGTCCAGAAGTTCTAAGGCTGATTTGATTGTTGAGTATTTTATAACTCATCAGATTTATGATATTTATACGATTAACATGGCCCTTTTTCAGCACAATCAGCCATGTTTACAGAAGTAGAAGTGATGTCGCTTTGCAGGCGACCACTTCTTTTTTTATTTTATGTATGCTTTAGCCAAGAGGTGATGAAAGATGTTAGGAGCTATTTTAGGAGATATCATTGGAAGTCCATATGAGTTTGATCAGGGCAGTAAATCCAAGGTATTTGAACTGTTTGATCGTTGCTGCGAATTTACGGATGATACGGTGATGACTATTGCGATGTGTCAGGGGTTGATGAATGCAGGAAAATATGCAGATGAGAGCACAGTGAAGAAAGAAATCACACGATGCATGCGCATGTGGGGAAGGAAGTATCCTTATGCAGGATACGGATCTCGATTTGTACGATGGCTGTTTGATGAACAGAAAGGTCCATATGGCAGTTATGGCAATGGTTCTGCAATGAGAGTGTCATCTGTTGGCTGGCTGTATGATTCGTTGGAAAGAACACGTGAAGTTGCACGCTGGTCTTCTGAGGTGACACACAATCATGTGGAGGGAATCAAAGGGGCTGAGTGTATTGCGTCACTGATTTACCTGGCACGTACTGGTTCGACGAAAGAAGAGATGAAAGATTTTGCGATGTGTGAGTTTGGGTATGATTTATCACGACCATGTGATCAGATTCGTCCAGGATATACACATGATGAATCTTGTCAGAGAACTGTACCAGAGGCCATTACAGCCTTTCTGGAGGGTGAAAGCTTTGAGGATGTCATTCGTACTGCAGTTAGTCTTGGTGGTGACTGTGATACCTTAACGTGCATTGCAGGATCTCTGGCTAGTGCATATTACGGAATACCTGGCTGGATGAAGCAGAAAGCCTATCCGTATTTGAAAGATGAAATGATTGAAGTTGTAGAACAGTTTGAAAGGAAGAAGAGAGAAGTTATGAAAAAGAATTTAATTGAGCTTGTGTTTATTTTAGACCGCAGTGGATCAATGAAAGGACTTGAAGCAGATACAATTGGTGGTTTCAATTCATTGATTGAAAAACAGAAAAAGGAAGCAGGGGAAGTACTGGTATCCACTGTGCTGTTTGATCATACTCAGGAAATTCTGCATGATCGTGTAAACCTCAGTGACATTCAGCCACTGACGGAAAAGGATTATACAGTGCGTGGTTCTACTGCCTTGCTGGATGCGGTAGGTGGTGCTATTCATCACATCGGCAACATCCACAAATATGCAAGAGCGGAAGATCGTCCTTTAAAGACATTGTTTGTCATTACAACCGATGGTATAGAAAATGCCAGCAGAAATTACAGCTATGGTCAAATCAGACAGATGGTAGAACGTCAGAAAGAACGATACGGCTGGGAATTCCTGTTTTTAGGCGCAAACATTGATGCTGTCTACGAAGCACAGCGTTTTGGTATCGGTGATAAATGTGCTGTTCAGTTTGAAAATGACAGTGTGGGTACTGCAGTCAATTATGCTGCATTAAATGAAGCAGTGCGCACTGTCAGAAGCTGTCCTGCTGCACAGGAAGCGCTGGATGGTAGCTGGAAAAAAGAAATTGAGAAAGACTACAAGCAACGAGCTCGCAGATAAGAAATATTGATGTTAAAAGATTCAGTATATTCTGAATCTTTTTTAACTGAATAAAGTGTTTTATTTTGATGCACTGTTTACTTTGTTTGCTATTGTGTTAAAATATAAACGGAGGAGGGAGAATATGTTTGCGAAAAATTTAAAGTATTATCGTTTGAAAAATGGTTTAAGCAAGAAGGATCTGGCTGAAAAAGTTGGTTTAAGTGCAATGGCTATTACTAATTATGAGAATGGGGTACGCATGGCGGATATGGCTATCTTAAAGAATCTTGCTTCTGTACTTGGAGTGAAAGTCTCTGATTTTCTTGAAAGACGTAATGAAAATCTGCAGTTTGTTCATGCTGAATTTCGTAAAAACAGCAAATTGTCGAAGACTCAGCAGCAATTGCTTAAGGAAGATGTAGAAGAATATCTTCAGCGATTCTATAGTGCTTTGGATCTTCTTGGCGGTGACCTTCTTCCTGAGGAACTTCCTGTTCATTGCCTTTCTTTATCGAAAGATGCTGAACAGGATGCACTTGCTTTACGCAGATATTTAAAAGTGGCTGAGAGTGGACCTATTCGATATTTTGTTCCTCAAATGGAAAATAAGGGGATAATTGTACATTTTATTGACTTTGATTCTGATTGTTTTTCTGGAATGAATGGTACTGTTAATGGTCGTCCATATCTAGTTGTAAACAATCAAATGACAACTGAAAGAATACGATCCACAATTGTTCATGAATTAGCACATATGGTATTTGACTGGAGCAATGAAAAAGATGAGAAATGGAATGAAGAATATGCAACTTCAATTGCAGGTGCTTTTCTGTTTCCGAAAGAAGATGCAGTAAGGGAGCTTGGAGTTTATCGTTCAAAGATTTCTCCTGATATGATTGCTGTGGCCAAAGAATATGGAATTTCAATGTTTCTTTTAACAAAACGAGCATATTTGTGCGGTATTGTTACTCATCAGCAGGAAACTCTGTTCTATCAGACTGCCAGTAAGTTGGGATGGAGAAAAAATGAACCATCACGTATTGAGAAAGAAGAACCTAATTTATTTCAACAGCTTGTTTTTAGAGGTGTATGTGAAAATGAAATCTCAATTCAAAGGGGTGCTGAACTTTTGGGGAAATCATTTGATTATGTTTCTGAACAATGTCTTATGTATCAGAGGTAATTGATGGAATATATCAGTAGCGATACAAATGTCTGGCTTGATTTTAAAACGATTGGTTTTTTAGAGCTTCCATTTCGACTTCCTTATGCTTATCTAATGAATTCTGATGCAATTCATGATGAATTGCTGTCTCCTGTTGACCTTTCAGAATCATTAATAAAATTAGGACTAATAGAAACAGATTTATCAATAGAAGAATTTTATCTTGCATCAGAATATATGGAGAAGTATAAAAAACCTTCTAAATATGACTGTATTGCGCTTGCAATCGCAAAATACGGCAGATTTAATTGATGACGGGAGACATGGCGTTAAGAAAAGCTGCACTTCAAGAAGGGGTGCAGGTGATTGGAACGATTGGGATTTTGGATGAGTTGAAAAATAACGCTTTGCTTCAGCCAGAGGAGTACCAAATGTGTCTTAGGATGCTGCATCATTACAATGGTATAAAAGTTCGACTTCCTGAGCATGAATTGCTTCTCAGATTGAATGAAACTGAATCAAAATAAACAGCCTGTCATGATGACAGGCTGTTTTGTTTGTTGTAGGTGTTGATGACCAGAATATCTGCTGGTACCCAGTCAATGTTTTGTGTTTTAGGGTCAATCCATTTGATTTGTGAGTGGTCATGCAGAATCATGGTTTCACTTGCAAGGCTGCAGAGATACACATCCATCACCAGATGAAAATCAGGGTAGGTGTAGTTGATGGTTGTCAGGTAGGATGTGATGCTGATATCAGTGTTGAGTTCTTCTTTTATTTCTCTGATGAGGGCTTGTTCAGAGGATTCATTCTCTTCAATTTTTCCACCAGGAAATTCCCAAAGGTCTTTGTGCTGGCCTTTGAGTCGTTTCGCAATCAGAATCTGATGGTCTTTTTCTATGATGGCTGCTGCAACATGTACTGTTTTCATGAGTGTTCTCCAAGTATTATTAAAATCATATCATATCCTGGCACTTGATTATGATAAAATAAAGACAGATGAGGTATTTTTTATGGAAACAATGTTTCAATACATCAATGAGACACCGGATCAGTGTCGTATTAACATTCATCATTCAAAAGAGTTGACCAAAGAAGTTGTTGATTTGTTTTGTGAAGGGGATTATCAGCGTGTGATGATCATGTCTTCCGGATCAAGTTATCATGCTGCATTGACGCCTAAATACTTTGTAGAAAAAGTGTTGAAGGTTAAAGTGGAAGTGATGACGTCCTTTACTGTGCTGCATTATGAAAGTGTATTTGATGATCATACGTTCTATATTGGTATGGGTCAGTCTGGTCGAAGCAACAACACCAATCAGGCAATGCAGAAGATTCGTGATGCAGGCTGCAAGGTTGTTGGTGTAACGGGCAATGTCGATGCAGTCATGAAGCATCATGCGGATGTGATTGTCAACTGGGGCATGGGCATTGAAAAGATTGGTTTTGTAACCAAGGGTTATGCAACGGGTGTGCTGTTTTACATGTTGTTTGCGCTTGAGGCAGCACTGAGAAAACAGATCATCACAGAAGCAGAATATCAGGCTTACAAAGATGAATTGCTGAAGATGTGTGATGTGATTGAGCGTGCAATTCCTGTAGTGGATGCATGGTATAAACGCAATGAAAAGAGTTTGTATGAGTTCACTCGTGCTCATGTGTTAGGTTATGGTTCTGGTATGGGGGCTGCTTTGGAAGGTGCCTTGAAGATGCAGGAAACGATGGGCAAGGCATGCACAGCTTTTGAGTTTGAAGAGTTTCTGCATGGCCCATGTTACGAACTGAATCCAGAGAAAACAGTCTTTATTCTGGATACTTCAGGTGCCAACAAAGAACGTGTTCAACAACTGTATCATGAAGTTCATCGTTTAACAGATGAAGTGTATCTGATTACCAATGTGCCTGTTGATGATGAAAAAGCACTGGTGGTTGAACATGATCTGGATGAACATTTGAGTGTGCTGGTCAATGTTCTGGCAATGCAGATGATTGCGGCTTATGGCAATCAGAAATGGGTAAATCCAATGCTTGAAAAACGTATTGCATTCTGTGATACCATGGCTGCAAAATCACCAAAGACAGGCAAGGAAATCGGATTATAGAAACAGGGAATGCTAAGTTTCTGTTTTGAGTTATAAAAGAGAAGAAGCATCAGAAATGATGTTTCTTTTTATGATGTGAATTGATACAATGAGTATAGATGCAGGAGGAATATGTATGTACAGACAAGAGTATCCTAGACCACAGTTTGTAAGAGATATGTGGATGAATTTGAATGGTTCATGGCAGTTTGCCTTTGATGATGAAAATGAAGGGTATAAGAAAAACTGGAGTCAAAAAGGAGTTAATCTGGATCGTGTAATTGAAGTTCCTTTTGCCTATCAGACTGAATTAAGCGGCATTGGTGATGAAAGTGCTCATGATGTAGTATGGTACAAACGTGAGTTTATTTTGGATCAAAGCTGGACGAATAAGCGTGTTCTGGTGCATTTTGGTGCAGTGGATTATCGCTGTGAAGTGTATGTGAATGAAAGATTAGCTGGTATGCATGAGAATGGTCATGTGTCGTTCAGTTTTGATATTACTCGTTTTGTGTGCGAGGGTGTCAATGAAATCTGTCTGCGTGTCGAAGATCCATCTTATGATGAATCCATTCCACGCGGCAAACAGAGCTGGCATGAAAAACCATTTGGTATCTGGTACACTCGTACAACAGGTATCTGGCAGACTGTCTGGCTGGAGGCTGTAGATTTTGCGTATGTACGTGATGTCAAGATGACCAGTAATCTGGATACCATGAATGAAAACTTTGATTTTAAGGTATCGAATGAAGCTGTAGGAAAGAATCTTGAACTGATGATCTGGTTCAAGGGTCAGCTTTTAGTGAAAGATACGATGTGTATCTTTAAGACGGAGTTTAGTCGCAGCATCAACTTGATTAAAAATACGATTTATCAACATGGTGTCCATGGGGCTAAACATGGCTGGATGTGGTCACCTGAAGTACCGAATCTGTTTGATGTGCAGTTTAGAATTGTAGAGGATGGTCATGTTGTTGACTGTGTGACTTCATATTTTGGTATGCGCAAAATCAATACGGATTGTGGCATGTTCATGCTCAACAACAAACCTTATTATCAGAAACTGGTGCTCAATCAGGGGTATTGGCGCAAAGGTCTGCTGACGGCTGAAAGCGATGCAGATTTTGTGAAGGACATTGAATTGATGAAGGCCATGGGCTTTAATGGTTGCCGCATTCATCAGAAAGTGGAAGATCCTCGTTTCCTGTATTGGGCAGATAAACTGGGATTCCTTGTGTGGGGCGAATGTGCTGCCTTCCCATCATGGCATAAGGATGCTGCACGTCGATTGATGAGTGAGTGGCATGAGATTTTAGAGCGTGACTACAATCATCCATCGATTGTCTGCTGGACACCAATCAATGAAAGCTGGGGCGTTGAGGATATTCTGTTCTCTTATCAGCAGCAGAATTACGCACAGGCTTTGTACTACATGATCAAATCTGTAGATACAACACGTTTAGTGATTGCCAATGACGGCTGGGAAAATATCACAACGGATATTGTTGGTGTACACAATTATCGTCATGGTCAGAAAGATGAAACTCAAAAGTATGCAGATTTTGTGAAGAATCTGAAAGATACAGAAGGTCTTACAACCCAGCTGACTGCAGGTCGTCAGGTCTTCGCTCATGGCTTTAAACATGAAGGGCAGCCGATTCTGTTGACTGAATTTGGCGGTATTGCCTATGATTCTGTGCATGAACAGGGGTGGGGTTATACTTCTGTAAAGGATGAAGCCAGCTTCCTTGAGGATTATCGTCGTATTATGGAAGCGATTTATGCTTCTGAGACATTGCATGGTTTCTGTTATACACAGCTCTCTGATGTACAGCAGGAAATTAATGGTCTTTTGAACTTTGATCATGAACCTAAAGTACCTGTTGAAAAGATTAAAGAAATCAATGATTTATATCATAGTTTAACAATTAAACAGTAGACCATCTTCGGATGGTCTTTTGTATTGGGGTATGGTAAAATAACTATGGAGAATTGAACTATGAAAACAATTTATATCAATACATTAGAACAGGTAGCAGAACTGTTTTTTGAACAGGTTTATTATGAAAAAGAAGAACGTTATCGCTCTCCATTTCTGTATCGCGGTATGCCGAATGCGAAGTTTAAACTGATGACTTCACTTCAAAGAAACTGCAAAGGCAAGAAAAAAGAACTGGAACGTCCAATTCTGCGTAATTTTGCAAAATATGCGATTGCCAATGATCCTCAGCTTGCAGGCAATGTCTGGCGTCAGATGATTGTAGGGCAGCATCATGGTCTTCCAACTCGTCTTTTGGACTGGACGATTTCACCGCTGACTGCACTTCATTTTGCGACATCAGGAGAAGATCTGGATAAGATGGAAAAACATGATTGTGTGCTGTGGCGAATTGACTATAAGGAGCTCAATTCACTGCTTCCTCCAATGTACAAGAAGATGCTTCAAAGAGAGAATGCTCATCTGATGAGTGTGGATATGCTGAAGCGTCTGGTCAATTGTGTGGATGATTATGATCAGGATATGAAAGATGAAGCGATGCTTCTGGTTGAGCCTCCTTCA
>JAFYOL010000104.1 GCA_017560205.1 Erysipelotrichaceae bacterium
TTAGACGGTAAAGTTGCTATCGTTACCGGTAGTAACTCAGGTGTAGGTGCCGCTACTGCAAAATTATTTGCAAAAGAAGGCGCTAAGGTTGTTATCAGTGCTCGTCGTCTTCCACAGCTTGAGGAAGTTGCTGAGCAGATTAAGGCTGACGGTGGGGAAGTTCTCATTGTACAGACTGACGTTTCTAAGGTAGAAGATTGTGAAAATCTGGTTGCAAAGACAGTTGAAGCATTTGGTAAGGTTGATATTCTGGTCAACAATGCTGGTGTTCTGGAAGCTGGTCTGAAGCCAATTGATGTGTATAGTGATGAAGATGTTGAATGGGTATACAACATCAATACAAAAGGTACAATGTACTGCACACGTGCTGTATTGAAAAACATGATTCCTAACAACAGTGGATCAATCATCAATCTGGATTCAGTTGCTGGTGCATTTGGTACAGGTGGTGCTGCTTATGTATCATCTAAGGCAGCGATTATTGGTTTGACTAAGCATACTGCTATGCGTTTTACAGGAACAGGTATCCGTTGTAACTCAGTCAATCCATCTACAATTCTGACTCCAATGTCAAAGACAGATCCTGCAACATTGAACCAGGATATGTTTGGTCAGATGATGAAACACATGAACCTGCGTGTTCAGCCATGTCTTCCTGAAGATGTTGCCAACATTCTGCTGTTCTTGGCATCGGATGAATCAAGAGCTTTGACAGGGCAGATTATCGTATCTGACTTTGGAGCTACTTTGTAAGTTTATTCACTAAATTGAATAATCCCGTAATGAGGGTATAATGAAATCAGAAAGGATAAAAAAGGAAAGATAATATGAAACAATTGAATGAAAAAGTCGCAATTGTAACTGGTGCTGGTCAGGGTATCGGTAAAGGTATTGCGTTGTGCTTAGCCAAGCGTGGTGTAAAAGTTGTCTGCACAGGACGTCGTCTTGAACCAATTGAAGCTACAGTTGAAGAAATCAAAGCTGCTGGCGGTGAAGGGTTCTGCATGACATGTGACTCTTCTGATCGTGAACGCGTTAAAGAAGTTGTTGCCAAGACTGTTGAAACATACGGTACAGTTGATGTGATTATCAACAATGCTCAGGCTGTCGCAAAGTCAATGCCTGTTGAAGAAGTGACTTATGAACTGATGCATCTGGCTTGGTCTACAGGAACAATTGGTTCGTTGAACTTCATGCAGGAATGCTTCCCTTACTTTAAGGAACAGGGTGAAGGACGTGTTATCAACTTCGCATCTGCAACTGGTATGTTTGGATATGCTGGTAACTGTGCTTATGGTTCCAACAAGGAAGCTGTTCGTGGTCTGACTAAGATTGCTGCAAAAGAATGGGGTCAGTACGGTATCACTGTTAACTGTGTACTGCCTGGTGCTGAATCTCCAGCTGCTAAAGAATGGGCTAAGAAGTTCCCTGAAAAATATGCTGCAATTCTGCAGCAGCAGCCTATGCGTCGTTTAGGGGATGCTGAAAATGACATCGCTCCAGTCATCGCATTCCTGGCTGGACCTGATTCCTGCTACTACTCAGGTCAGTGTCTGCTGCTTGATGGTGCATACTCAATTGCTCCATGATGCATTGACTATTTCTACAA
>JAFYOL010000105.1 GCA_017560205.1 Erysipelotrichaceae bacterium
GAATTTAGTGAAGAATGATGTGGACAGATTGTTTACTTCTAATAATTTACTCATCTTATCCACCTCAATTCTGTTTTGGATCCAGCGCATCTCTCAGTGCATCACCGAAGAAGTTGAATGCGAGGATCGTTAAGCTGATGAAGATTGCTGGAACCCACATCAGATAAGGGAAAGCACGCAGAGCTGAAATCCCTTCCTGTGCAAGACCGCCCCAGCTAGGCATTGGTGCAGAAATACCAAGCCCTAAGAACTGAAGAGATGCTTCCAGGAAGATTGCACTTGGAATTGACAGTGTCATCGATACGATGATTGGACCAAATGCATTTGGAATCAGATGCTTTAAAATAATGTTCCAGTGTGAAACATTGGAAACACGTGCAGCCAGAACGAACTCACGTGATTTAAGTGAAAGAACTTCACCACGAACCAGTCGAGCCATACCCAGCCATCCAGTTAAACCGATAACGATGAAGACGTTAGTCAGACCGCTTCCCAGCCACATGATCAGCAAGATAACATACAGCATACTTGGAATTGAGCTGATAATATCAACAATTCGCATCATGATGTTGTCTACAGTACCGCCGATGTACCCAGCAATCGCACCGTACACAACACCAACACCCAATGAAATGATTGCAGCGACAAATCCGCAGGCCAGAGAGATACGAGCTCCATACGCCATACGAACCATCATGTCACGTCCCAGGTTATCTGTTCCCATCCAGTGCACTGAATTTGGTGCCTGATACATGTTGGCCAGATCCTGTGTAACATAGTCAAACGGAATCACCATTGGACCTACAACCGCAAACAGAAGCATGAACAAGATAATCAACAATCCAAGCAGCCCAAGCTTATTGCGCTTGAATCGATACCATGCATCCTGAAGGAATGTAGTCGAAGGTCTTAAAATCTTTTCAACCTGTTTTTCGTCCTTACTTACTTTTTTAAAAGAAATCTGTTCGTTCATATTCATCACTCTTTAGATTCCTTTCCAAGCTTGATACGAGGGTCAACCATTGCATACACAACGTCAACAACCAGAGTCGCCGCAATCAGCAGAATTGAATAGAAAATAGTCAATCCCATGATCATTGGGTAGTCACGATTGAAGATGGATGTTGTGAACTGCTGCCCCAGACCTGGGATAGCAAACAGTTTTTCAACAACGAGTGAACCTGTGATGATCCCTGCAAACATAGGACCAACAACAGTAATAACTGGAAGCACTGCATTTTTAAGTGCGTGTTTGTAGACGATCAGGAACTGAGAAGCTCCCTTTGCCTTAGCAGTTCGAATATAATCTGAATTCATGACTTCCAGCATGCTGGATTTCATCATTTTTGTAATGTAACTCAAAGGATAAGCAGCCAGCGCCAATGTCGGCATGATTGCCTGCTGAGGAGTTCCCCACAGCGCAACCGGCAACAGACGAAGCTTATATCCGATAAAATACATCAGTGCAGAGGCAATTACGAAGTTTGGCAATGACACAAGAATCGTTGTCAGAATCTTAATAATGTTGTCCTGCCATCCATTCTGCTTCAGTGCTGAGATAACACCTGCAGGAATACCAAGCACGATAGCCACAATCATCGCTCCAACACCAAGAACCAGTGAAACTGGGAAACAGCGGTTGATGTAATCGTTAACTGTTTCGTTTTCATAGTAGTAAGAAGGTCCAAAGTCAAACTGTGCAACATCGACCATATAATCAATGTACTGTTCAGTCAC
>JAFYOL010000106.1 GCA_017560205.1 Erysipelotrichaceae bacterium
GCAGTAAGTCAAGGAAAAATACATAAAATCAGTCACATTACTTCGAACATCTTCAACTTGAATATACAGCCTAGAATTCCTGACTCAATTCGAAACAGAAAAAATTATATGATTATTCTTAATACTCTATTAAGAAAAGCTGCAGAATATGGCAATGTACATCCTTTGCATATTGACCGCATTTCATCATCCTATGCACGTCAAATTGAAGGAATCAAAAGCTCATCAGAAAGCATGAACCTGATGAATGAAATGATTCGCAACTATTGTCTTCTTGTTAAAAACCACTCCATATCCAATTATTCATATTTGATTGGAAGAACCATTACACTCATCAATTACGATTTAAAGGCAGATTTGTCGTTAAAAAGAATTGCTGCAGACCTTAAAGTAACACCAAGCTATCTTTCCCGTCTATTCAAAGAAGAAATGAAAATAACATTAACTGAATATGTCAATCAGAAAAGAATTGAAGCTGCAGTAACGCTTCTTCATACAACAGATATGCAGATTCAAACTATCGCTTATGAATGCGGAATACAGGACACAAATTATTTCATCAAACTGTTTAAAAAAAATACTGGTATTACCCCTTCAAAATATCGTTATCAATTTGTACAAAACGTAAAATGAGCAGAATCGTCTGCTCATTTTTAATTCATGGTATTAATAAAATATGTTTTAAAAAGGTATTTATCTATCACACAAAGCTTTGTTTCTGGTCAAAAGTTGTGTTTACACAGTCGCAGCAGAACAGAAAGCACGCACAACTTATGAAAACTTGATGAGACTGGCAAAAGACCCAGAAGTCTACAAAGTTCTCAAATTCTTAAGAGAGAGAGAAATCGTACACTTTCAACGATTTGGTGAAGCTCTTGAATTTGTCAGAGCAGACCTCAACAAGAAAAACTACTACGCCTATAACCCTGCATTTGACAAGAAGTAATGACGAGCCACAATGTGGCTCGTTCTTATTGTATATGTCATGAACATCGGCAACTATTTAAATATATTGTTCTCATTTCAGAACAAAAACATCAATGTCATTGACTGGTTGCTTTCGTAGCACCAAGCATTTGCTTAATGAAACAATTGTTGAAATATATTGCAGTTGAAAAACTTTTAATTTTTAATCTTGTTCATTTTATGCATTTTAAACAAAAAAGCGTCTATCATAGACGCTCTAATATTTTATAAAACATTCAAGTAATCAGGAAATCATAGATATTCACCGGTACTATAGACAAAGAAATTTCTATCCCATTGATGAATAATGATTTTCTGACCATCTATGCATTCAATTTCTTTCCATTATATATTTAATAAAATTACGCGTAACATCTGCCGGTATATTCAAAATACATAATAACACCGCATCATATAGCAACATCAAAAACGGAATCCAACAGTTATCTTTTTTGTTAATGACTCTGTAGGTTAACGAAATGACGAAACAACATAGTAGGAAAATAACAATCATTTGAACACTGACAAATGGAATACTATTTATCACTAAACAAATAATAGTGTTTTTAATCAAATTCTTCTCTAAATCTTTTTTTATTTCATTACTCATATTCATATACATCTATACTATAAATTTCTTGTTTTATTATCCTCTGATACATATTTTCTCTACTTTGAAATATAGAAGATAAAACCAGTATATTCTTCATTGTTAACGTATCATATTCACTCAAAGATGTAAAATAATATGTCTCAAGAAGAAATATATCTATCACACACCTGCATTTTAAACGAAAAACACGAGTCATTTAACTCGTGCTACATCTTCATTAACTTCTTATAACGGTCCAATGACTTCGGCAAGAACTGCCAGCTCAGATAAGTCAGAACCCCAGGTGCCAGAATCAGAAGTTCCATCATAAACAGAAACAGAAGCCCAGGAATCGCCAGATTCAGCATCATGACCATAAGTCCTTCAAATGGACATTTTAATCCATATTTTAAAGCACAGATGATGGTGTCTTTTACACCTTTTGTCAATTCTTCTGAAATCATCACAAATGATACAGTTGTTTCAAAGATGACAACCATTAAACTGATCGTAATCACAATCATACCGGCCATCTGTACCCATGTTTTTGCATCCCCATAAAACAATAAGTCAAAACATAGAATCAGAATCACAACCAGATTCAATAACCATACCAATGTTGCAGGCTTAAAGAATTTGATAAATGCCCCAAAGAAGGCCTGAAAGATTCTTTTTTCTCCATATCTGACATACAGTTTCATTGCTTTGTTTAATGCTGTTGCAGAAGCTCCAATGGTAATGATAGGCAGACTGCACAGAATAAACAACAAGCCCAGTGCCATGATATACGTCAGTTTCTCTCCTAAAGCCAAGAAAGATTCATAATTCATTTTCTTGTTCATGATATTCCTCATTTCATCAATGGATTTATTTTATCATAAAGACCATAAGAAAACAGTCCTTTCGGACTGTTTCTATTCAAATGATACGTTAATTGTTACTTCTGCAACGTATCTGACCATTGCCAGCATGCTGCAGTTTTCACTTGCATTCTCAAGTGCTTCAACGATGGATGCATGATCATCGTAGGTTTTGATTGCGACACTGACATCCACTGTTTCCAGCATAGCAGGTACTTCTTTGCGTTTGTTTCCTGTTACTTCAACATCACAGTATTTGATTTTCAGCTTCATTTTCTCACATTCAGCCAGAAAATTCGCATAGAAACATCCGCCAATCGCCGCAAATGTCAAATCGTAAGGAGCTACACCCTGTTCACGATTCATTTCAATGCGCTGTGAGTTGATTTCTGTTACACCATGAAATCCATTCTCAAAATGCAGTTTCATCTTCATTACCCCTTTAAATAGTGGAAAACACTCTGTGCAGCAATTGCACCATCACTAGTTGCGGTGACAACCTGACGCAATGTCTTGGAAATGACATCACCTGCTGCATAAACACCAGGAATCTTAGTTGCCATGTGTTCATCAGTCAAAATATAACGCTGTGAATCCAGAATATCCAGATGAGACACAAAGCTGGTACCAGGATCCTGCCCAATGTAAGGGAAGACTGCCTTGACAGCCAGTGTCATCTTTTCTTCTGTTTCGACATGTTTTAAGACAAGACCTGCTACTTTGCCATTTTCACCAGTGACTTCAACGGGTACATGTTTTCTGATGACTTCAATCTTGTCGTTTTCTGCCAGCTGCTGCTGAACGATTTCATCCGCACGGAACACATCACGACGAATCACAATGTATACCTTCTTGGCAAACTGTGTCAGATACATCGCTTCTTCCAGTGCAGAGTTTCCTCCACCAATAACAGCGACTTCTTCATTCTTGAAGAAAGCACCATCACATACAGCACAATAAGAAACACCCTGTCCTGTATAACGCTGTTCACCTGGTACATTCAGCAGTTTTTCATCACGTCCTGTCGCAATGATGACTGCCTTTGCAGTAACTGTTGATCCATCCATCAGTTCAATCTCTTTGATTTCGCCCAGATCATTCAGTTTTGTGACATCACCATATAAATATTCAGCACCAAACGCTGTACTGTGTTCAAACATCTTCAATGCCAGTTCAGGACCGCCGCTTGTGACAAATCCTGGATAATTGGAAATTTCATTGGTTTTTACCAGTTTTCCACCCGGTGCACCCTTTTCCAGCATAGCTGTCTTCAATCCTGCACGTGATGCATACACAGCAGCACTCATCCCAGCTGGACCTGCACCTAAAATCACTACATCATATTGTGCGTCCATGAGTGATCCTCCTTCACAAGCTCTACAATTTCAATCAGATCATTGATTGATCGATTTGGTTTTTCATTCAACAGATCCTGTCTTCTTTCTTCAAGATACATGTACGCAATCGTAAATGCACCTGCATTCTTACCGGCCTTGATATCGCTGACAGAATCACCCACGTAAATCAGTGAATCGTGACCCATTCCCATCTGCTTACAAGCCATAAAGATGCCTTCAGGATCTGGTTTACTCTTTGTGACATGATTTTCCGCAATAATCACATCAAAATAATGCGTCATCTCATTGATATCCAGACCTAAACGTGTCACATCTTCAACTTTTGCAGTGACAACACCCAGTTTATAGCCTTCATTCTTCAATGCTTCCAGCATTTCCTTGGCATTTTTCATCGGAAAGACCAGATCTTTATGAATCGCCTTGTTGATAGTGCGATATTCCTCAACCAGCATATCCGTATCCTGATCAGGGAAATAAATCTTCATCATCTTGCTTAAAGGCGGACCAATGACAGACAGCTGTTTTTCACGATCAAATTCAACATTGGGTGCATACTTTTCAAACAGACGACGATAGCTTTCCAAAATCGCAGGTTCAGTATTCAACAATGTTCCATCCAAATCAAACAGAACCACTGGTTTTTTCTCTTTAAACAGCTTTCTGAATAAGCCCAATGTACCGACAACACCCACCGCAATGAAGGTCAGTGATGTCAGCTGTGCCATACGCAGTGAACCAATCATCAATGAGTCTGTACGCAGTCCTTCAATAAAGAAGCGAGTCACGCCATACCACATCAGATAAGCATAAATCAGATTACCGCGCTTTGGCTTGGATACTTTGCGATACACAAAGTAAATCAGCACCCATCCAATCAAATTGCATACACTTTCAAAAAAGAAAGTCGGCATGCGATAAGCACCATCAATAAACATCTTTTCCGCAATAAATGAAGGCCATCCTGCATAAAAGCTTTCTGAAACAATTCCTCCATAAGCTTCCTGATTCATAAAATTGCCCCAGCGTCCAAATGTCTGACATAGCAGCATGTGAGGCAAAATCGCATCTCCTGTACGGAAAAAATTCATCTTGTGTTTCCAGCAGTACCACCCGACAAACAGTGCACCACCAACCAGAGAACCCTGAATTGCCAATCCACCTTCATAGATCTTCAAAAGATTCACTGGATTTGAAAAATAATAATTAAAATCATAGAACACGCAATACCACAAACGTGCTCCGATAATTCCACAGATAAACGCCCCCATAAACAAATCTTCAATGGTTTCTGTACTATAGCCATTCTTTTTCAGCTCACGTGCTGACACTGAACAGCCAAAAATACCACCAATCATAATACAGATTGCATACCAAGCGATTGAAAATGGTCCTATCTGCAGGAATACCTTTGGACTAGGAAAAAACTCCATTTTTTATTCACCACCTAAACGATTGAGCTTGTTTTTACGCTCAATATGATCCAAGACCTTTTGTTCAAAGTCTTTTGAACTGTTGAACCCTCTTTCTCTTAAACGGAAGTTGGTCACTACAGCTTCAATCAGAACACCCATGCTTCGTCCTTCCATCACTGGAAGCACAACCATAGGAATGTTCAAATCAAGAATTGGATAATACAATTCTTCGACATTACCCACACGATTGTATTCTTTCTCTTTATCATACTTTTCAAGATGAATGACCAGATGAATGTCTGTCTCTTCCAAAAGCGCAGAGCCTCCAAACATCTTTTCAACATCAATCACACCAAGACCTCTGATTTCCAGCATGCTTTCCAGCAGTTCTGGAGCTCTTCCTGCAATCTTGTTGTGGATACGGGCAACATCAACACGATCATCCGACACCAGCAGATGACCTCTGCGAATCAGTTCAAGCGCAATTTCCGATTTACCCATACCGCTCTCACCGACAATCAGAACACCTTTACCATACACATTCAAAAGAACACCATGCAAAGTATCCTGAGGAGCCAGTTTAGAATCAAGATATGTAATCAAATCTGTCATCACTCTGAATGTCGGCTGCGGACTTCTGAGCACTGGAAAGTTGTGCTTTTCTGCAACTTCTTTCAAAGATTCAGGACACTTGCGATTCATTGTCAGAATCAAAGCAGGAGTGAAACCATCCAGAATGTTTTCAAAACGTTCACGCTGTGTCTTTTCATCCAACGTTGCAAGATAAGACTCTTCTTTTGCACCGATAATCAGAATACGACGGGGCTCTGTATGTTCAAAAAAGCCTGTCAATTCAAGACCTGGTCGATTTACATCAGGTACGACAACCCAACGTTTGAGTGATTCTTCATTTCCCACAAGATGTTCATAACCAAAATGGTCAAGAATCTCTTTGATCGTTACACGACCTTCAAATTCCACACTGCTCACCCCTTCTTCAATACTTCTTTTAAATATCGCCCTGTCCAGCTTGCATCACATTCCGCAACCTTTTCAGGAGTTCCCGAAACAACAACAGTTCCACCTTTATCTCCGCCTTCAGGACCCATATCCACAATGTAATCTGCTGATTTGATCACATCCAGGTTGTGTTCAATCACGATGACAGTATCTCCATTGTCCACAATACGCTGAAGTACTTGAAGCAGTTTTTTCACATCATGGGTGTGAAGTCCTGTTGTTGGTTCATCCAGGATAAAAACGGTCTTGCCAGTAGCCTTGCGCTGAAGTTCACTGGCCAGTTTAACACGCTGAGCTTCTCCACCTGACAATGTCGTTGAAGCCTGTCCCAGCTTGATATAGTCCAGACCTACATCATGTAAAGTCTGAAGTTTTGATTTGATTTTATGAATCCCGCTGAAAAATTCAAGAGATTCTTCTACAGTCATATCAAGTACATCAAAGATGTTCTTTCCTTTATAAGTGACCTGCAATGTTTCTTCATTGTAACGCTTCCCTTCACACTCTTCACATGGAACATACACATCCGGTAAAAAGTTCATGGAAATACGTTTTACACCATCACCCTGACAGCGTTCACAACGTCCACCTTTGACATTGAAACTGAAACGACCTTTGTCATAACCACGCAGTTTCGCCTCTGGTGTCAGCGCAAACAAATCACGAATATCATCAAAGACACCTGTATACGTTACAGGATTTGAACGTGGTGTACGCCCAATTGGATCCTGAGAAATCTCAATCACCTTATCCACCTGATCCAGACCCTGAATCTCTTTATGCAGACCCGGCTTTACACGCACTTTACCTAAAGATTGCTGCACAGCCTTGCACAAGATTTCATTGACCAGTGAGCTCTTGCCGCTGCCCGATACCCCAGTCACGACATTGAATGAGCCCAATGGGAATGTAACGTTGACATTCTTGAGGTTGTTTTCTTTGGCGCCAATAATCTTGATCTTCTGACCATTGCCTTTTCTGCGTTTTGCAGGAATTTCAATCTTCTTTCGACCAGAAAGATACTGACCTGTAATCGAATCTTCACACTGCATGACTTCTTCTGGTGTACCTGCAATAATGACCTGGCCCCCATGCACACCTGCACCAGGACCAATATCCACAATAAAATCAGATTCCATCATCGTTTCTTCATCATGTTCAACCACAATTAAACTGTTGCCTAAATCACGCATGTTTTTCAATGTCTGAATCAGACGTGCATTATCACGCTGATGCAACCCAATCGATGGTTCATCCAAAACATACAATACACCTGTCAGATGAGACCCAATCTGTGTCGCCAGACGAATACGCTGTGCCTCCCCACCAGATAAAGATCCTGCCAGACGATCCAACGTCAGATATTCAAGACCTACATCCTTTAAGAATGTAAGACGATTTAAAATTTCCTGTGTCACAAGACGGGCAATCTCTGCCTTCATTGGATCCAAAGACAGATTGTTCATGTAGTCAATCGCCTGGATCACAGACATCTGAGTCCACTCATGAATGTTCTTTGTCCCAACACGCACACTAAGTGCCATTTCATTCAAACGCTTGCCATGACACTTTGGACACTTGTGTTCAGCCATAAAGCTGGCATACCATTCTTTCGACATGGTGGATGTTGTTTCCAGATAACGACGTTCAATCATGGTGACAACACCTTCCACAAATTCATTCTTCATGTATTTGTTTCCGGAAGAACTGTGAATCGTATAGGCAATTGGTGTTCTTGATCCATACAACAAGAGATCCATCTGATTGTCTGTCAATTCATTCAAAGGTGTATTCAGATCCACTTTGGCATGTCTGCACAACACCGCAAAACGTTGCCATTCAATGTTTTCAGTCCCTACTATATTCTTATAGTAGCGAATACCACCCTCCGCAATCGATAAAGAACGATCTGGCATCAGATAATCCAGATCCACACTCATCACTGAACCTAAACCTTTACAATGATCACATGCCCCTAATGGCGAGTTGAATGAAAACAGACGAGGTTCCAGTGCAGGCAGTGAAAAACCGCATTCCACACACGAATAATTGCTGGAAAACAGCACTTCTTCATCCGGTGTTTTCAATAAACATAACCCATTAGCCAGTTTCAACGAATTTTCAATCGAATCATGCAGACGAGAACGTGAATTCTCATTCTTCTTGATACGGTCAATCACAATATCCAGATTGTGTTTCTTATTCTTATCTAAAACGATTTCTTCTTCTAAAAGACGCATCTCACCATCCACATAAATACGCAGATAGCCATCTTTTCTTAATTTCTCAAAGAAATCCTTGAATGTACCCTTCTGATTGCGTGTTACAGGCGCCAGCACTTCTAAACGTGTACCATCTTCAAACGCCATTGCACGATTGACCATCTGTACAATTGTCTGACTTTCGATCGGTGTGTTGTGCACAGGACAATAAGGTGTCCCTACACGCGCATACAACAGACGCAGATAATCATAGATTTCAGTGACAGTCCCCACTGTTGAACGAGGGTTGTTGCTGGTGGTCTTCTGATCAATCGAAATGGACGGACTTAATCCCTCAATCATTTCAACATCCGGTTTTTCAACCCCGCCTAAAAACTGACGCGCATACGCAGACAGCGATTCCACATAACGACGCTGCCCTTCTGCATAAATCGTATCAAAAGCCAGAGATGTCTTTCCTGATCCAGACAGCCCTGTCATAATTACCAGCTGATTTCTAGGGATTTCAAGATCAATGTTCTTCAGATTGTTTTCTTTAGCCCCTTTAATAATAATTTTATCTTGACTCATACTCTTTCGCACTCCATCAATCCGTACACTATTATACCAACATTTACCACACATATACAATCAGACGCTCATTCTCAGTAACTTTTTTACCTATAAAAATGAAGAAAGACCCTTGTCGGTCTTTCTTCATTTTATAAGGGGATAGAATTGTGTGAAGTCACTAGGGGATTTGACTTCTTGCAAGCTATTATCTCTTGCAAGATTAGAATACTCAAATTCTATCGTTTAAATTTCAAATCAATATGTGAAATTATGTTAAAGTACTTCCTATAAACCAAAAAGACAGCCTTTTGGGCTGTCTTGAATCTTTGTATATAAATCGATGAGGGCTATCCATAAGCTTAATACTTTCATTGCTGTGTACCTCATCGAAGGCTCAGTTAATATACCATTGTAAAATCCTTTTGTAAAGCACTTTTTTAACATTTTTTCCTGTTTTTTCAAAAAGATTTTTTGTAACCGATTACATTGTTTTTACTCAAAATAACCCAGCATAAAATGCATCAGAATCTTCATTCCAACAGGCAATGAATTCAGTTCTACACGCTCTTGTCGAGTATGTGCACCCTTGCCTTCATAACCACCAAAACAGCATCCTGCAACACCCCTGTCATAACAGATATTGCAGTCTGTACTGCCTGAATGCAGCGTTGGAAGATTTCCTGTGTGATGCTCAATAATCTCTGCCACATGTGTCAGAATGTTCTGCAGATGATCCAGATCCACATCACCCATACAAGGTCTCTCGCCTAAAAGATTCACTTCAACATCAATACCCATGCAGCGATATGCGTTGATGACAGACTCAAAGAACTGTTTCATTTCAAATAAGTCTTCTCTTTCATCACTGCGCACTTCAAACATGAACTTCACTTCCTGTGCAATGGTGTTGACAGAAGTACCACCCTCAATTACGCCAACATTGTATGTGCTCTTACCGCGAGTCGGTACTTTGTAGTCATACAATGTACAGATCATACTGGAAGCCAATGCAATCGCATTGCGATTGCCAAAAGCACCATAAGAATGACCTCCCTCTGTCTTGACAACGACTTCATAACGGACAGAACCTACAGCCTTGCACACAATTCCTTTGTATCCACCATCAAATGAATAGAACTCATGCACACGATCTTTATATGTATCCATCAGATAACGGCTGCCATCCAGATTACCTAATCCTTCCTCACAGCTGTTGAACACAATCAGACACCCCTGTGGACAACTCAATTTATTTTCAATGATGTATTTTGCGATCAACATCAGCTCAGCCACATTGGTTGTATCATCACCAACCCCAGGAGCACACAGCCACCCATCTTCCTCAACACACTCAAAACCTGTTTCATCTGGAAACACCGTATCAATATGTGCCATAAAGACAGTCAACTGATCTTTATCCTCTGCATCAATCGACACAATCACATTGTATTTTTCATCAATGACAGCTTCTACTCCCAATTTCGCAAACCAGTTCTGAATAAACTGTGCTTTCTTTAATTCATGATGAGAAAAAGAAGGAATAGCACATAAATCCTTAATCAACTGAATCAATTCATTCTGTGTATCTTCTGTATATTGCAATGCATGTTCAAGATTCTTCATAGACATCTACCTCATTTTTAATCATCATACATCATTTGATAAAAAGAAAAAAGGAACTCTTACGAGTTCCTTCAGCAATCTAGATGGTGCGGATGACAGGACTTGAACCTGCACGCTTTTAAGGGCATATGAACCTGAATCATACGTGTCTGCCAATTTCACCACATCCGCATTAGATGTTGCTCATATATTAAACAACACTTTAAACTAAATTGCAAGTACTTTTTTTAATTTTTTAAAATTTTTTTATTTTTTCGTAAAAATAGAAAAGAACGAGTTTATTTCCCGTTCTTCTTCTGAATTACTTTGAATGTCATCGCGATGGTTTTCGCATCCACGATTTCATTGTTCATGATCATTTCTGTAAGTTCTTCCAATGTATAGCGCTGAAGTGCCAGATTTTCATCACGGTCAAAGTCAGTGCCTACATATTTTCCACAGCGCCCCATGTACATGTAGATTCTTTCCTGAAGATATGCACCTGTTGGAACACAGAATCCCAGATATTCTACATCCAGTGCTTCATATCCTGTTTCTTCCTGAGCTTCACGCTTTACTGTTTCCATTGGGTCTTCCCCTGGTTCCAGCTTTCCTGCAGGATATTCCAGCATTTCCATCTGCTGTGCATAACGATACTGTGACACCAGCAGATATTTTCCATCCTCATCTTCCATAGCGATGCTTGCGCCGCCTACGTGTTCAATAATTTCACGTTCCGCAATGATCCCGCCATCGCATTCAACAACGTCATTTCTTAAATTGACGATTCTTCCGTCATAAATTCTTGTTGTACTGATATGTTTTTCCATAATTTTCACATCCCGTGCCCTATTGTATCATAAATCCACTATTGTGTGAATTTCATTCAACGTTTTCGTTATATTCCAGACACCAGTCAATCAGTTTAGCGACGGATTCAATCTGTTTTGGAACTTCTTTTTTGATTTCATCACGTGCTGATGACATCACAAAACCATAAGGGATGCATTTAAGCATTGTCAAATCATTCACTTCATCCCCAATTGCAGCTGCCTGTGTAACATCCAGATTCATACGTTTCAGGATTTCCAGCACTGCATTGTCCTTACCTACACCAAGACATCCAAGTTCAATGTTGTCAGGGGCACTGCTTGTGACCGCAAGTCGTCCTTCAAAATGAGCTGACAGTTTATTCATCAGTTCACTTTTTACTCTCTGATTAGCACAGACCATATAAATCTTGTTGGCATACATCTCTCTATCTATTGAAAGATACTGTTCAACTGTTGTGTTGTAGTTTGCATCTGGATATTTCTTTTCAACCAGACCTCCACGACGATAGACCACCCACTCAATCCAGTCCATATCCAAGGCAAAGTCAACCTGATCACCATAAGGTTCACAAATCTCCATGATTTCTCTTGTCTGTTGAGGAGTTACTTCTTTTGACCACAACAATTGATCATCCAGAATCACTTTCGCTCCATTGCATGCCAGAATATCACATTGAATGTGATGTCTTTCGACAAGTTCATCTTTAATGCCTGCAGGTCTGCCTGTCGCAATGATGAATCTGTTTCCTGTTTTCGTCCAGCGATGAATCGCATCTTCGTTTTCCTGTGTCATTGTGCACAATGCAGGACCCTCATGAAACAAAGTACCATCCAGATCACTGAAAATAACTTGAATCGGTTTCTTCATATTAATCTAAATGGAACACATTCTGTAAATCGATGGATACGGGTGAATTGTCTGGATTTGTATCCATGATATCTGCCATGTAATCCCACCATTTTCTGCAGATGGCTGTATCAGCACTCTTGCTCCATTTATCGGCATCTTCAAGTTCAATATAGCCAAACAGAATATTGGTTTCCTTATCCAGGAAAATGGTATAGTTGCTTCCACCATATTCATGAATCATTTCCTTCATTTCAGGCCATAATTCATTGTGTCTTTTTTCATATTCTTCGTGTTTGTCAGGATACACTCTCATTTTAAATCCCTTGATGATTTTTGCCATATCAATTCCTCTTTTCTATGCTTTCACTATACCGTTTCACACTTGATTTTTCAATTCGCAAATCATTATAATTAAATAAGTTAAGGAGGGATATCATGATCGCTAATTATCATACCCACACAAGATGGTGCAATCACGCCAAAGGTGAAGCTGAAGACTACATCAAAGAAGCCATCCGCCTTGGATTAAAAGAAATCGCAATGACAGATCACGTACCTCACATTGACAACACTGACCCTGCCCGCATGAAATGGGAAGATTTTAATGCATACAATCAGCTTTTAGATGAAGCAATCGCCAAATACAAAGACCAGATTACTATCTATAAAGGATTTGAATGTGAATACTATCCAGAAGCTCTTGATTTCTATAAGAAACTGATCAATGAATACGGCTATACAGTAATGGTATTGGGACAGCATCGCTGTGGACCAGACCGTTATTACAATGCCTTTACCAATATGAATAAAGAAGCATTGGAAATCTACACAAAGACAGTCTGTGATGCACTTCATTCTGGCATGTTTTCATTTGTAGCTCACCCAGATGTTTTCCTGTTCAGCTATCCTAAGTTTGATCAACATGCTGAAAAAGCATTGCGCACAATCTACAAGACATGCGAAGAACTCAACATTCCAATTGAAATCAATGGATTTGGTTATCACGCAGATCGACCATACCCTAATTTTGAAGCTCTAAAAATCTCAAAGGAATATAAACTGACATATCTGATCAACTCAGATGCCCATCGACCAGAACTCATTTATACCGATAAAATGAGAGAACTGGAAGAAACTGTTGCATTCTTAGGCATCAAAGTCACACAAACCCTGCCAGAAGAGCGTCACATCAAGGCAATTTAGCCCAAATCTTGACACTCAATTAAAAATGAATACAATAAAAACGTATTTCAAGGAGAAATAACCATGAACGATTCAAGAATTTTAACGATTCAGGACATTTCCTGTGTAGGACAGTGCTCATTGACTGTAGCACTTCCAATTTTATCTGCATGCGGTGTTGAAACTGCAATTCTGCCATCAGCTGTTCTTTCTACACACACTGGTGGATTTACTGGATTTACATTCAGAGACCTCAGTGATGATATGCCATCGATTGCAGCACACTGGGTAAAGGAAGGAATCAAGTTCGATGCAGTCTATACCGGTTATCTGGGAAGCATTAAACAGATTGAATATGTAAAAAGCATCTGTGCTTCCTGCTTAAAAGAAGGCGGAAAGAAAATCTTTGACCCTGCTATGGCAGACAATGGCGCTCTGTATTCCATCTTTGATATGACTTACGCAAAAGAAATGAGAACACTGTGCGATATGGCAGATATCATTCTGCCTAACATCACAGAAGCTTGTTTCATGACAGACATCGAATACAAGACTGAATATGATAAGGACTACGTCATGTCCCTGTTGAAGGCTCTTGCCTCAAACAACCAGACAGTTGTTTTGACAGGTGTCAGCTATACACCAGAGACAACAGGTGTTGTTGTGTATGAAAATGGTGAATACAGCTATTATGAACACCAGAAAATCTCTAAAGGATGCCATGGTACAGGTGATGTGTATGCATCTGCCTTCACTGGTGCACTGATGAGAAGCAAGACAACATTCGAAGCTGCAAAGATCGCTGCTGATTATGTTGTTGAATGCATCAAACACACACAGAATGACCCATCTCACTGGTATGGTGTCAAGTTTGAAGC
>JAFYOL010000107.1 GCA_017560205.1 Erysipelotrichaceae bacterium
GGAAATTCCCTCTTTTTCAATCTGTGTTGTATCAACAGATGGTTTCATTGTCTTTTCTTTTGTGATACTGCTTGAAATTTCAGAAGAAAGCATATCTGCAAATGTATTGTAACCTTTTTTCTTTGCAGCTTCATTCATGCTGTTTTTAACTACAGCTCCAAAATCCGCAAGAGACTGCTGGTTATCCTCCAGCTGTGAAAACAGCTGATCAAACAGATCCATGTTGTCTTTGTTACTCACGGACACTCACCTGCTTTCTTAAATCGCTGATAGAACCTTCTTTTACCAGACCATCTTTTTTCAATAATGTTTCTAAGGTTGTCATATCGGCAGACAAATCCATAAAGTATTCCTGTGTCAAAGAAGTAGTAATCGTCTTTAAAGCTTCATTGATCAATAGAATTGTTTTCAAAAGACGCTGATGAGTCTTCTGGAACTCTTCATGATTACGCGCTGATTTATCCAGCTGCTTATAAGAGTCAAGGATTTCCAGCAGAATCGGAAGATAATAACGTGTCAGCTTTGCTGTTTTTTCTTTTGATTGAGGAAACTGTTTCACAATCAGATTAATCTGTTTCAGATAAGCACAGACTTCATAAAGTCCATTTGAAACTTCTTCATTCTCAATATCCAGATTCTGTGCATTCAACAATTCAATATAATGTTCAATACCGGTCTGTGTTTCTTTTTTATTTTCTTCAACAGTTTCTTTTACAGGCTGAACCTGATTTGATTCAATCAAAACCTGACATTGCTGCAAAAGATCATTGTAGGTAGATGGATATGTCTTTTTAAACTCATCCAGAGTTGCAATCTGATCATCATCCAGATACAAGACCAGATCATCTACAGATGCAAGCTGATTAGTTTCTTTCTTTAAGACAAGACCACCTTCAAGCTGAAGAACTGTCCTGTTTAGAAAGTATTGTTTTAACGCAGACACAGCTTTCTGGTTGTCCTCTGTTTTATTAGCTCTATTATAATTTGATTTCTGTGAAGCTGACTTTTTCTCTTTTCCATCTGTAAGCATAGAGAAAACAAGACCAAATACAAAGATTGGCCAAACAATGCTTCCAAACCCAAAGATAGAAAGGAAAATTGTAATGAACAGAATTTTCCCAAAACTATTTTTCACAGCATTCACTCTCTTTTCTAAGACAATATTATACCACAAACAGCAAAAAAAAGAAAAAAGACCTTTACAGGTCTTTCATTTTTAAATGGTCCCTAGAGTCGGACTCGAACCGACATGGTATCACTACCGAACGATTTTGAGTCGTTTGCGTCTACCAATTTCGCCATCCAGGGATTGCCTAATAATAATATCGTATTTCATACGTAAAATCAAGATAAATTTAAAGATTACATAAAAAAAGACTGTTAAACAGTCTTTTTCAATTGAAATTTATCTTTCGCTTTGAACATCAGATAACCAATCATCATCCCTATCAGAGCACCACACAATACATCTGTCGGATAATGAACAAGCAATACCAGACGCGAAAGACAAATAAGAATTCCCCAGACAAAAGAAACTCCTCCAAACCAGTTTTTCTCAGTTAAAAACAGATAAAACGCACAGCACATTGAAGTGGATGAATGCCCAGAAGGAAATGAAGTAGACGTTGGCGGCGTAATACGAGGAATCAAAGTTGGATCTGTCACAAACGGACGATCACGCAGCACAATCAGTTTGATTCCCTGATTCACCACAAGGGATGTCAATCCCAAAGTCAGCAACAGAAACAGAGCTTTCTTACGCTCTCCCTTAAGAAACAAAATCAGTGCAAGGGCTATCCATAGATAACCTCCATCACCTGTGAATGTAATGAGTTTAAATAACCCAATGAGAGCAGGATGCTGAATAACATCCTGTATCCAATGAAGTACTGCTAAATCCATAATCATACCACCTTGCTGATCAATTGTTCAATCCATTGACGAAGTGGAAGACTGTATGTCAACGCAATCATGACACCACATGCCAGAACAAGCAACGCTGAAGTACAGAACATTTTTGCCGATAACATTTCATCTGTATCTGATTTCAAAACCAGACGGTTGTAACGATTGATAAACAGGAAAATCAGAGAAATACCATACGATACCAGACAGATAATCCCAAAAATCCAGACTTGAGACAAAGGAATCAGCATTTCAGCAACAGATAGAATCGCTACACCCATTCGAATCCAGAGAACTGGTCGAATTGACTGATAATACAGTGCAATGACTGCCAGAAACATCCCCAGGAAAAATCCTGGCAAAGCTGTCTGCAGACGTCCAAAAGAGAGCGCAAACAGAAATGATGAAGCAACAATCGCAAAACGGTTTCCATATCGTGCAAAGCATTGAAGCACTACGCCACGATAAATATATTCTTCTGCAAGCGGACACAACAGAATTACATAAAACAGATAGGTCCACTGCACTTCAAGAAAGTTGGAAACAAGGGAACTTGGAACGGACGCAACTCCAACATTCTTGGAAGTTGCAAGTGTAATCAGCCCACTGGTTGCAGCGCTGAGAATCAGATAAACTGCTAATCCAAGGAAAATCAGCGCAAACTGATTCAATGGTTTGATTTTAGCTTTTGACCAGATTTGATGATTTTTAATCTTTAAAATCAAGGAAATCAGAAAAAACGGAACAAAGGACTGAATAAGCTTTGTCGCAATCTGATACAGATTATCAATAAAACCATAGGCAAAAATATCAATAACATCGCGGTACTGAACCCATATTGCATCCTTGAAAAAATGTCCAGCTGCCCCAATAGCACACAAACACAAAAAGGCAAAACCAATCAGATTAAACTGAAAATGCATATGTCTTTTTAAACGTTGTTCATATTCTCTCATCCTGTCCCTCCTTTCTATTTCATTCAAATAAGTTAAAGTTCAAGATAATTCATCAATAATTCAATCATTTTGTGATTGTTGGACTCTACATCACCCACCACAAAATTTTCAGCAGAAGAAAGAGCTTCTTTCAAAGACTCACCATCTCTTAAAGGAATCAGATATCCCTTCTCATAAAATGTTTCAATAATTTCACACTGGTGATCATTGTGATGTTCACCATATTTCGCAAGTCGAGCACAGGCAATCACCGGTTTCTTACTTCGAAGCGCAGACATGATTGTACCAACACCACCATGAGTAATCAGAAGACGACAGTCTTTCATCCACTGTTCAAATGTTGTCATATCAACATAATCAACAATATTCATTTTATTGCAGTCATATGTTGTACAACCTGCCTGTACCATGACTTCTTCTTTGATCCAGCCCTGATCAATAGCATCTTCAACAACTTTCAGAAGGCGTTCAAAACGCTTGTCCTGAGTTCCAAGTACAACAAGTATCATTAGAAAATCCACCCTCCATATACTGCATTAGGATAATGTTCCAGCATGCTTTCCCACTGAACAACAAACAAATCCGCAATCGGATAAACCAGTCGACCAGCCTGAGTTGGTGTCTTTGAATTTGCAAAAGTTTCAATAAACACAACTTTCTTCTTCAACAAATGAGCAATATAACACATCGGTACAGCCGTATGTGTACCAGTAGTTACAATTGCATCAGGTTTCACTTTCAAGAAGATGAAAAAAGACTTGATGATATTGTATGCAAAAATAAACAAATACTTGAACAGATGCTGCTTTGTACCGTATACCAGATAATAAACATGATCTGGAAACTGATCAATCAGATTCTGATTCGATTTTGTCTTTTCAGTAACAATTGTATACTCACATTTCTCAAACAAAGGATTCAACTGAAGCAGTTCAGTCAAATGACCACCTGTGGATGAGATAAACATTACTTTTTTCATATAATCTCCTTGAAAGTGAAAGGGTGTTGTTTGTCAACACCCTGTAAAGTTCTTATTTCAGAACGCTTTTAACCAGTTCAACAACTTCCTGTTCTTTGTCGCAAGCAACTGCTTTAGCAGCCAGTTCCTTCATATCTGCGTAAGACAGAGAGCGAATCAGTTTTCTAGTGCGCAGGATTGATGTAGCAGACATTGAGAATTCATCCAGTCCAAGACCGAGCAGAAGTGGAGCAGCCATTTCATCGCCAGCCATTTCACCACACATACCAACCCATTTGCCTTCCTTATGAGCACCTTCAATTGTCATCTTAACCAGACGCAGAATTGATGGGTTCAAAGGCTGATACAGGTAAGCAACCTTTTCAGACATACGGTCAGCTGCCATAGAGTACTGAATCAGGTCGTTTGTACCAATTGAGAAGAAGTCAGCGTATTTAGCAAACTGATCAGCCAGAACTGCAGCAGCTGGAATTTCAACCATCATACCAACTTCGATGTTGTCAGATACTTCAACACCTTCTGCAACCAGCTTAGCCTTTTCTTCTTCGAAGATTGCCTTAGCATCGCAGAATTCCTGTACTGTAGCGATCATTGGGAACATGATGCACAGTTTACCATGAACAGATGCACGAATCAGAGCGCGCAGCTGAGTTCTGAAGATATCAGTGCGGTCCAGGCACAGACGAATTGCACGGTAGCCCAGGAATGGGTTCATTTCTTCAGGGAATGTGAAGTAGTTCAGAGTCTTGTCTCCACCGATATCCAGTGTACGTACAACAACCTTCTTACCATTCATGTCTTTCAGTACTGTTGCATAAGCTTCATACTGTTCTTCTTCAGATGGGAAATCATTTTCTGAATCCATGTACAGGAATTCTGTACGATACAGACCAACACCTTCACCACCGTTAGCCAGAACACCAGCAACATCCTTTGGTGTACCGATATTACCAGCCAGTTCAACTTCGTGACCGTCAACTGTTTCACTCTTAGCATCCAGCAGCACTTTCAGAGCTTCTTTTTCAGCCAGGAATGCAGCTTTCTTTTCAGTGTATTCAGCAACTTCTGCTTCAGTTGGGTTCAGAATAACCTTACCATCGATTGCATCCAGAACCATCATATCGCCATGCTTAGCAGCTTCAAGCAGACCAGCACATCCTACAACTGCAGGGATTTCAAGGCTGCGAGCCATGATTGCAGAGTGGCTTGTTCTTCCACCGATTGCAGTTGCAAAACCAAGTGTGAATTCCTTGTTCAGCTGAGCTGTATCAGAAGGAGTCAAATCGTGCGCAACGATAACTACTTCTTCATTGATTGTAGTCAAATCAGGAATAACAGCACCTACCAGGTTGCATTTCAGACGGAATGTAACGTCCTTAACGTCTGCTGCTCTTTCTCTGAAATAATCTGAATCCATTGATTCAAACATAGCCACCATCATATTAGCTACCTGATCAGCTGCATATTCAGCGTTGCAACCTTCAGCTTTTACCATTTCTTCAATCTGACCAGCCATTTCTGGGTCCATTGCCATCATCAGATGAGCATCGAAAATAGCGAGTTCTTCTTCAGACAGTTTTCCTGCTGCACGTTCCTTAACCAGTTCAATATCACTGATTGTCTTAGCCAGTGCATTCTGCAGTTTTGTGATTTCTTCTTCAACATTTGCTTCTTTCTTTACAATGTTGAGAACCGGCTGCTCAAGTTTATAAATCTTGGCGATAGCGTAACCGGATGATGCGGCGATACCTTTAAGCATTGTTTTTCCTCCTAGAATTTTTTCAATCAGATCCAGAATATCCTGTATACAAGAAAGTTCATCCAGATCTTCATCATTGAAAGTGACACCTATCATTTGTTCAAGGGACAAAACTGAATCCACAATTTCAACTGAATCCAAACCCACATCCGCAAAAAGAGTCGTCTCTTCCAACTTCACTGAACGATCCAGTTTTTGCATCAATAGTTCTTTCAGACATTCCTTGAACTTCATGATTCCACCTCATCAATATCTTATCATTTTTCCTATTCAAAGACAACGCAAAAAATCATCAACCGCAAGCGCTCTTGTACGATAATAACTGCTTCTTGAACAGTTTATATTGGACAAATCCACCTTCTTCTTTTCTTTCAGTTCAGCCAGAAAAAATTCCCTGAGCTGAACATCCATTTCATTCAATGCACGTTCAACCAACAAACAGGTTTTTTTCTCTATGCGATACTCATCCATCTTCTCGTTGACCAGATTGCACTGCTCCAGATATTCCACATTCTGTTTTGACGATCGGTAACATTTCATTACATATCGTACAATTGTTTCTTTCTCTTCGTTTTTCAAATGATCAATTTTCATACAACCCCTCCACTTAGAATATTGTACAAAAATCGACAATTCCTTCTTTAAATCTTAAAATTCATCAATTTGGATAATTCAATCTATAATTTATCTACTTTTTGTATAAAAATCTGGTCAAATCCTTGCTGATTCAAATCCCTGTCCGAATTTAAAATTGACAATTCATAGGATTTAGACCAAAATAAAGATGGAGGTTTACCATGAAAAATCGCAAATTTTTAACTTTGTTGAAAATCATTGTCTGTACTCTTGCCATGTTCTGGATCCCTGCTTTAACTGATTTTCTTACAGGAATTGCAGAATCTCGTACAATTGCATTGACAGTTTCAATCAGTACATCCGCAATGTTTCTTATTTTCTTCAATCACCAGCTGGCAGGCCTTCACTTCAGACGATTTATGGCCAATCCAAAAGAAAACCTTGTTTATGTTGTGTTTGCAGCCATTGTTGTTGCAGGTGTATTTTTAGTAAGTAAATATTTCTTCTCGTTTCAATCAGAATCTGTTGATCTGGAAATCCTGACAAAATATCCATTTTTCGCTCCTATGATTCTGATTACCTATACACTGAGCTATGCTTTCTGTTACAACATCATCTTTAAATTGCTGACAGACTATATTCCATATCATTCAGAACCACTCATTACCATTCTGATTTCTGGTGTACTGTTTACAGTCTATTTATCCACATCACAGTTTGCGCTTGTCCCACTGTTGAAACAGCAGTTTGATTCAACACTTTATTTCAAAGGTCTGATAGTCAATTTTATTCCTGCTCTTTGCTGCAGTTACTGTTACAATCAGACAAGTTCAATTGTTCCTATGACACTGGGATTTTCTTTAGCCGCATTGATTATGATTTTCATTTAATCCTTCATGAGCTGACTCTTCAGCTTGTGAAGGATCTTTTTTTCCATTCGGGAAATGTAGGATTGTGAAATCCCAAACTGATCCGCAATTTCTTTCTGCGTTGCTTCAACACACCCTAATCCATAACGCAGTTGCAGAATCATTCGTTCCTTTGGCTCCAAGGTTTTCATCGCCTTGAACAGATTTCTTTGATCCTCACGCTGATAAACCTGTTGTATGACAAGATCATCCTCAGTTCCTAAAATATCGCTCAGAAGCAATTCATTGCCATCATAATCAACATTTAAAGGCTCATCAAAGGAAACCTCTTGTTTCCTTCGATTTTTTTTACGCAGAAACATTAAGATTTCATTTTCAATACAGCGTGATGCATACGTCACCAGTTTGATGTTCTTTTCCGAATCAAAGCTTGCTACCGCTTTGATTAAACCTATCGTCCCTATTGAAATCAGATCTTCCATCATGACCGGATTGGTTTCATAACGCTTGGCAATGTACACAACCAGCCTTAAATTATGCTCAATCAATACATCACGTGCAGATGTATCCCCATCTTTCATTTTCTTAAGAAGTTCAGCTTCCTGCTGTTTCTGCAAAGGATGAGGAAGAGCATCTGAACGTTGAAGATAGGCTACACTCTGAATCTTTTGAAACAGTACAAACCAGATCCATTTTAACCAAACTTTCATTTCATCATTACATGAAGAAGACACTCTACCTGAAGATCAGGAACATAAGCCATCATCACATCAAACGCTCTATTTTCCATTGACAATCTTGCTTTCTCAGCCTTAAAAAAAGCCTCACCTGTCACAGATTGAACTGAAATCAACGCCTCACATTCAACAGGATTTCTCACAAAGACCACCGGAAGCTGATGATGCATTGCACAGTTTCCTGTATCCAGATAACCAATGCAATCAAATGAAGTTGTTCTGCCTGCAAGATGAACCGGAACATACAATTCACTTTGTTTCTTTAATACAGGAAATCCCGGCTCCAAGATAATTATTAAGATGACTATGACCAAAACAATCAGCCATTTCCCACTTGAAGCATCGCAATACAAAAGTCCATTCTGTACCACAAAACAATCAAGATTGTCTAACAGATGAAAACTGACACTTATCATCAGAATTGCCTGTATCGCCAAAACAAAACTGCGTCCATACAGCACAATCCCGAAAAACAGATGCAAAAAGCATGTCCATTTTAGCTTTTGAATCATCCAGCACAGACAAGTACAAATAACAGCACAGGAAAACAGTTTAATTCTTGATGTTATCTTATCATTCAAAACTGAAGTCAATGACCATGCACCGGCACAGACAGTGGTGTTCAATAACCATGTAATCTCCAGATAGCTTCTCACATTTTCCTCCTTTCTGATGTTACAGTAGCGCATATCCGCTTCATAAAATGACGAAAAAAAAGAGCTCTGTATTCAGAGCTCAATAAATGTTATTCAGTTTCGATGCAGCCGTATCCGCCGTCTTTTCTCTTGTAGACAACAGAAATTGCATCTGTATCAAAATCAGTATAGATGAAGAAGCTGTGTCCCAGCATTTCCATTCGCATGATGGCTTCATCTACATCCATCACCGCAGCATGAACACGCTTTGTACGTACAACTTCATCAACATCTGCAGGATCATCTGCCTCAATTTCTTCCACAAAAGAAAGTGCCAGTTTTTCCTTATGTCTTCTTGAAAGACGGGTTTTCTGTCTGCGAATCTGATCTTCCAGCTTATCAATCGCCAGATCAACTGCTGCATACAGGTCAGGATGCATGACTTCTGTTCTTAATATACCTAGCTTTGTAGGGATGGTTACCTCAATTTTCTGGGAATTCGGATAAACTCTGGCAACAACACGTGCTGTTGTCTCCTCGTCAATCATGAAATACTTCTTGAGAAAGGATAGTTTTCCTTCAATCTTTTCTCGCATTCCATCCGTGATAGTCACGTTTTTTCCAATAATTTCAAACTTCATATCGTTGTCCTCCTTGACACTTTCAGTATAAGACACATGCTTCCAGAAAACTATTCTTTAAGAAATTTTTATTTATGGTATAATGATGATGTAGGCGGTTTAAAGATGATTTACGAAGAAGTTGACAACATTCTGGTAACAGATGAGTTCAACTTCTTTTTCTGTGAAGTAATGTCTTAAGGCTTCAACCATATTCTGAGCATGTGCTGCAGATTCAAGACCTTTGGCCATTTTCCCATCACCATCAGCAAAATAATCCATGAAATCAAAACCCAAGGCAACATGTTCAACTCCAATACGATCCGCAATGTAGCGTGCATGCTGTGCCAGATGTTCAGCATCCTGTTTGTCTTTCTCTGTTGAAATGAAATTCACAAAACCATTCATTCCAATCAGACCACCTGTTTTACCAATCATATCAATCTGATCATCTTTCAGATTGCGTGGTGCATTGCACAATGCACGAGCATTGGAATGCGTTGCAAACACTGGTTTCGTTGCAACTTTCATAATGTCATAAAAAGCATCATCCGATACATGAGAAACATCCAGCAGGATGTTTTTTTCTTCCATCAGGGCAATTACTTCTCTGCCCAGATCAGTGAGTCCATAATCCGCTATACCTTTTGCCCCTTTAGCCAGAGCATTAGCTTCGTTCCAGCAAAGTGACGCAATCAGAACATGATGATCTTTCATGAACTGTACCCATTCAGCTGGATTGTCCTTAACACCACACATGCCTTCAACTGTCATGAAAACTCCAGTCTTACTCTTGAAATCTTCTGCGGTTTTCAACAGTTCAACATCACTGTTTTCAATCATTTCAAGGGCATGATCCATCATTTCCTTCATCTGTTCCAAAGTCTGTGAACCATCATAATAATTCGCGATGGAACAATATGCCACTTCTCCTGCCTTTAGTTTAGGCAGATGTTCAGTTTCAAAACGTGTTTTATCTTCTTTATGTTCCAAAAGATCAAACGCAATATCTGCATGAAGATCAGCAAGTTTCATCTTAATCCTCCTGGGCATGTGAAATCAGCCACTTGTATAAGACAACCATGGAATAGGTATCCATTCCGCAGTATTCTGACAGACGCTGTTTGAGTTCTTCTTCATTGTCTGCCTGTTTTTTATCCATCATGCGCCATGAATACACGGCATCCATGCCATGATGAATTGAAAGATCCTGATAAGACAGAGATTCACTGAACACCGAAAGCAGAACCTTCAAAGAATACAGCCCTCTCATACGCACATCATAGACCATTCCCAGCTGAAATGGCATTGCCAGATCAACCATTGCATCACAGATGCGATCAAGTCCTTTACGATAATTCGGGAACTGATCTGCCAGTTCTTTCAAGCGAATCTTTTCTGCACCATCTGCATTGAACGCAACCACACTGCCTGCACTTCCAATATCATGGATCAGATTTTCAATGAATTCCTCACGACAATCCTGTGTTCCGATAAAGTCATGATGAGTCAATGATCCATCTTCTTTCAGAATATGAATTGAATACTCAAAACATACGACAGAAAACGGTTTTAATCCTTTATATGGTGGAACTGCATACGTATCCCACTCAAAATCAATAAACGCAACCGGAAATTTGATGTTTTCATCCAGCCACATCTTTAATGGAAGACGATCTACATAAAGTCCGCCATTTCGAGAAGCCATAATCTGTGCAAACTGCTGACGTGTTCCCTCGACTCTTTCAAGATCTGCATCTTTCAGTTTAGTCAGTCCTTCTTTAGCCATGTCATATTTATACTGTGATGAAACCAGCGTTAAAATGGAATCATCATCTTCCTGTTTTTCATTTGGGAAGCATGTGTCATAGTATGGACACTTTGTGCGACGCACACACTTTTTTGTACGGATAGACGGCACATCTTCACTAACTGCTACTTCCTGCATATATTCAAGTGTTTCACTCAAATCCACCATACGGGACATCACATGTTCAAAAATAGGTTTTGTCACTCTTCCCTTGTCATTGTAGAACGTATCTGAAACAATAAACAGTTCATTGACATCCAGTTCATCTTCACGAACATAATTACCGTTCAGATGAATAATTTTAATATCATGAATATCATAACCAAGTTTTTTCATTACCCAGATGTTGCTGGAATAATAAAGCACATCATCATCTTTCGGATAGTTCCCAACAAATACAAAAAACACATCCAGACCTTCTTCCGTTTTATGTACAATCGGAAGCTTGATGCGTAAATGCTGATATTCGAATCGCCCTTTGACAATCCACTGGCCAGCGTCCAGTTTTTCCTGTGTTACTTCGCTGGTATCATTCTTTTGTCCTAAAAAATATTCTTCAATTCCAAGCTTTCTGCACGCAAGTTCAGTGACAGCTTCATCAAGACGTGCAAATGGCTGAAATGGCTGCGCTTCTTCGCGCAGCGCATTCCAGAAAAACTTCGGACATCGCATCATTTTTTTGACATCAGAGATATGAAATGATCGATCTGTCTCCAAAATGATCCTCCATTCTATAATCCGTATGAAAGCGGCAGCATTGCAGCACCAACAATACCTGGTTCATCCAGCTGTGCAACTGTAAATGTTACATCACGCATACCACCATGTACTCTCTGTTGGAATTTTTCAATCATGGCATCCCACCAGAATTCTTTCGACTTTGTCATACCGCCACCAATCACAAACATATGTGGGTCGCAGATCAAAGCAATATGAGAGAACAGAACCGCAAGGTCTGTCGTCAGCTGATCCACCAGTTTGACAGCTTCTTCATTTCCGCTCTGTGCCAGTGCGAAAACATCACCTGCATGATTGATTTTATCTTCACCAAAGATTTCCTGTCCTTTGCGAGTTAAAGCACGTCCTGAAGCTTCAGATTCACTTGCCCCTGCATTCAAATTGTTGAATGGTGCACGATATGGGTCAATAATCAGATTTCCTACTTCACCAGCATACCCTCTGCGTCCTGAAATCACCTTTCCATCAACACAAAGAGCTCCACCAATACCTGTAGAGATGGTTACATAATAAACAATTGGAAGACCTTTACCAGCACCTACACGTGCTTCTGCAAGCCCTGCAACATTGGCATCGTTATCCAGATAAGTTGGCAAACCCAGTTCTTCTTCCATGATTTTAGCCAGTGGATAATCTGTAAAGCCCTTCAGATTGCTGGAAAGTTTCATTACACGATTGACTGTATCAACAGGACCTGGTACACCTACACCAATTCCTACACAGCTTTTATAATCTTCAATCTGTTTAACCAGATTAATAATATTTGAAGTTACTTTTTCTGGTCCTTCCATTCCATAAGATGGACTTTTCAGTTCCTGCAGAACTTCACCGTTTTCTGTAATTTTTGCTACGCGTACGTTTGTACCACCCAAATCGATTCCAATGACTGTTTTCATAAGTGTTCTCCTTTTATATATAAATTAATTATAGTTCTTTTTATTCATTGACTCAAGCTTCAGGGAAGACTTGATCAACCAATTCCTGTTTGTCTTTCATGATGGTCTTTAACCATGCACGAGTGAGTTTACGATGATTGATTTTCATAATGGCACGTACATTAGGTTTCCCCTCAACCGCTTTGGTCTGTCCATAATGCTCAGGATCTGTCTGAAGCTGACAACGTACCATCTTTTCTTCTTCAATCACTTCAGGATGAGTCAGACACAGCACAGTAAACAAATCATGAATAACTGCACCTAAAATACCATCTTTAAACCAGTAGTTTTCCATATACAGCTTCAAAATACGCTGAATCAATTCACCGCGACGTCCACCTTCAAACCCTAAGAAAGCAACTTCATCAAAGCTTAACACACAGCTATGTGTTCCATCCAGTCCAACAAAAGTCATATCAACATAATCTGCAAGTTCGTTCACCACAATTTCTGCAGCCTCTGCATCAAACCAGATGTTGTATTCAGCATAATCGGTTGTGTTGCCTTTACGTTCAAAAGAACCACCCATAATTGTAATCGAACGAAGATGTTTCATTGTCTCCAAGTCCTTTTGAATAGCCAGCGCAACATTTGTCAGTGGCCCCAAAGTAATCAGATCAATTTCATCAGGATACTGCTTAATCTTTTCCAGCATGAAGTCCCACGCCTTCACATCACTTAAACAACGATCTGTATACTCCAGACCACTTCCACCCATGCCATCAGCACCATGGAATTCAACACCTTCATTTTCCTGAACGATGTTCAAACCAATTTCCTTTAATTTGCATGCTGAACCTTTGCATACTGGAATATCACGATTTTCAAAATCAACCAGACGCAGTGCATTTGGTGTAACAACCGGAAGTGACTTGTTTCCTGCTACACACAAGATTCCCAACACATCCAAGGATTCATCTGCCAAAGCACATAAAATCGCACACCCATCATCAATTCCAGGATCTGTATCAATCAGTATTTTTCTTTTATTATCCATATTTATGACCTAACCTTTACTTTTTTATTTTATCAAAATAAAGAAAAGCAGTCTAGTTAAAGACCGCTTCTCCATAACAATCATAATCTTTTGCAGAAGTAATTTTAACATGGACAAATGTACCAAACTGAATTGGTTCACTTGAACTGAAAATAATACTTCCATCAATACCATCCGGTGCACTATGAACCGAACGCCCATAGTAACGCTTAGAAAGACCATCCTGTTTTTCAACCAGAACTTCCAAAGTCTGACCTACCAGTTCATTGGCTTTTTCATCTGAAATGGACTGCTGAAGTGCCATCAGACGTTCATAACGCTCCTGCTTGACTTCTTCCTCAGGTTCTCCTGGCATATCATAGCTGAGTGTATCCTCTTCACGAGAATAAGTGAAGGCTCCCAGACGATCCCAACGAAC
>JAFYOL010000108.1 GCA_017560205.1 Erysipelotrichaceae bacterium
AAGTTGTTTTCTCTGCTCCACCGACTAAACCAGTACGTCGCACAAACGTTAATGTACTGTATGTCGAGCTGTCTGACTGACTCCACTGACTGAATTCTTCTGGCGTTGAAAGTTCCGTATGAATTTCTTCTGCAGACATTCCAACACCAAGCACTATTAACCACAGTGCCATCATAACTAAACATCGTATTCTATTCATTTTGATCTCTCCCTTCACTTATGTTATTCACCAAAAAAAGGAAAAACCTCAAAAAAAAGAACTGAAAATATTTTCAGTTCTTAAATTAATTATAAAGCCAGAATATTGAGAATTGCCTGAACATAGACTTCTGTCTGTTTCAGAAGATCTTCAATCACAATGAACTCATTGGCGTCATGCATATGGCAGTTTTCTGCATTTGGGAATGCCCCGCCAAATGCGATGGTGTTGTTGATGCCTTTGGCATAAGTACCTCCACCCATTGTCATAGGCTGAGTTTCAGTATCACCTGTTACAGACTGATATGCTGATACAAGAGCACGCACCAGATCAGAATCCAGAGGCAAAAAGAGCGGTTCATGAGTACCGTGAATATTCAGTTCGGACGTTGACTTGGCAAATGCTGCAGTCATCGGAACACGAACCAGAGACGCATTTAAAGTCACAGGAAAGCGAATATCGATTGTAGCTGTTACTTTATCCTCTTTTTTGTAAATAACGCCTACATTCAATGTCAACTCACCATAATCATCACTCAAATGAACATCACAGCCATCACCATTGTAGCTTAAGCCAATCATATCATGATAAGCAGTTACAAAATCATCATTAATTTCTGCCGCATAGAGTGCATCCATCAGATAGCTGATCGCATTCACTCCAAATTCAGGTGTTGACGCATGAGCTGCAACACCATACACATGCAGTTCATCATATGCTTCATGAGAATCAAGTGTATACTTGATTTCATTTGCCTTCAGTGTTACCTCAACAACATCCATCTTGCAGCAAGCCTTCGCCAGTTTTACTGTCACATGATTGCACACCACATTGGATGCAGCCCCACCGCTGATTTCAAGAATCTTTGTTGATGGAGCAGTAAATGTTGCCGCAACCATTCCCTTTTCACCAAAAGTTCCAGGGAAGTTCGCATCTGGTGTAAAGCCATAATCCACATGACCTTCTTTTTTTACATAATAAGCCAGACACTTTGAACCTGTTTCTTCATTGCATCCTAGAATCAGACGAATACGCTTGTTCATTGGCATATTCATATCCTGAAGAATCTTCAATGCATACAGTGCAGCTACAACACAGCCCTTATCATCGGAAGAACCACGTCCATACAGCTTGCCTTCTTTTTCAGTCAGCACAAATGGATCCGTATCCCAGCCTTCACCTGCAGGCACAATATCCAAATGCCCAATCACACCAATCAGCTGATCACCTTCACCCAGTTCACCATATCCGATGTAGTTGTCCAGGTTCACAGTTTTCATCCCATTGGCCGCACAAATTTCAAGTGCCGCATTCAGACATTCTGCATTGGCCTTTCCAAATGGATAAGCAGCATCTGATGTATCCAGCACAGAATTATAACTGACCAGTTTCGCCAGTGTTTCAATCATTTCATCTTTGTACGCAAGTACTCTTTCATTAACGTTCATCATAAAACCCACCTTATAGAAATAGTTTAGACCTTTTACAGATTCATTTCAAGCACAACCGGACAATGGTCAGATCCCATCACTTCACCTAAAATCCTTGAATCTGTCACATGCTGCATCAAACGCTCTGAAACAATAAAGTAATCAATTCTCCAGCCTATATTTTTCATACGTGCATTGAAACGATAACTCCACCAGGAATATTCAGCTTTTTCAGGATAAAGTGTTCTGTATGTATCCACAAATCCTGAAGCTAAAAGATCACGCATCTTCTGACGTTCTTCATCAGAAAATCCCGGATTAAAATGATTGGACGCTGGATTTTTCAAATCAATTTCTTCCTTTGCGACATTCAAATCGCCACAGTACACAACAGGTTTCTTTTCATTCAGTTTCAAAAGATGATTTCTCAGTTCATCCTCAAAAAACATACGATAATCCAATCTAGCCAGTTTCTCTTTTGAATTTGGTACATACGCATTGACCAGATAATAATCATCAAATTCCAGTGTCATCACACGACCTTCTTTTGGATGATCCACTTCATTTTCAAAGTCATAGCTGATGTTCAAAGGCTCTTTCTTCGTAAAAACGGCGGTAGAAGAATAACCTTTACGTTCACCAGAGTGAAAATACTGATAATACCCCGGCATATCCAGTTCAACCTGACCTGGCTGCATCTTTGTCTCCTGAAGGCATACCACATCAGCATCTATTTCATTGAAGAATTCCATAAATCCTTTATTCAAAACGGCTCTAAGACCATTCACATTCCATGATACAAGTTTCATATTTCAAATCTTGTATGATATAAACGTACCTTGTCACAGTACATAAATATCACTTTTCCCTTTCTAACCTTCTGATAGAATATTTAGTAGATAACCTTAATTTCTCTTATTTAAAATTGTAGTTTGTCTACTTCAAGGAGAGTGAGTCTATGGCCCTTACTAAATTTGTTGATAGTTGGATAAGCCGCGTAATGTGTGTTTTTATGTCTCGCAAGGATACTGATTAGATCGCCATAGAAATTTGACAAGGTTTTCTAGAAAGGCGGTCTTTTTATATGACACACTTTGTTGGCATCGACATAGCTAAATATGAACATGTCGCTTCTGTCTACAACTCTTCAACTGGTGAGTTAGTTCTTGACTCACTTCATTTCGATAATAATGCAGAAGGTTTTAAATCATTATTATCGTCTGTATCTAAACTCGATGATCTTGTCTTTGGATTCGAATCCACAGCTCACTATCATCAAAATTTATTCAATTTTCTTTCTTCAAAAAAATATAAGTGCTTTCTTATCAACCCAATTCAAACCGCACGCTTTCGTGGTATGTCGATTCGCAATGCAAAGAATGACAACATCGATTCTCGTTCCATCGCTCAATTCCTGATGTTTTCCCACAAAGAACTTCTCTACCAGGAATTTATCCATGATGATCTGAAAGAACTTTGTGTACAGAAAGACGATCTTCGGAAACAGTCTACATCACTCAAAATTCAACTCTTATCCTATTTGGATCGTGTTTTCCCTGAATTAGAAACGATTGTAGGCAAACAAGGCATCCATTCTAAGGCTATCAGAGCTATTTTAAAGGAATATCCTACCGCTTCCGCTATTTCTAAAGTCAGAATTGATCATTTAATCAATTTAGCTCATACTGCTTCTGGCAAAAAGTATAAAGAAGATAAGGTTCGCAAAATCAAAGATGCTGCAAAATCATCCGTCGGTTTTAATTCATCTGGATTAGCCTTGAAAATCAAACAAACAATTGAATCGCTTGAACACATAAAAAGGCAGATTGATGAAACAGACGCTGCCATTCAAGATCATCCTTTGGTTCGCGAGTCCCCACTCCATAAAATCAAAGGTCTGAATTCAATAGAAATTGCCTATATCATTTCTGCCATTAATAATATATCACGTTTTGACTCCGCAAAGAAGATAGTTGCATACGCTGGTTTAGACTCAATCATACGCCAATCTGGAACTTTTTCCGCAAAGAAAACCAGAATGTCAAAACGAGGTAATCGACTTTTAAGATATGCATTGATATGGGCTGCGAATAATGTTAGAAAACATAATACTGATATGAAGAACTACTACGAGAAGAAAAGAGCTGAAGGAAAGAATCACTACAACGCTCTTGGTCACTGTGCAGTAAAACTGATTCGATATATTTTCTATGTGTCGAACAATCCTGAGTTGGATTTCTCAAATTAACACTTATATTTAATTTTCAAAGATCAAAATTTCAGATAACCTAGTTTTAGGTCTTTTAACTATGCTTTTCAACCGTTTGAAACTTTATCCGTTTTTAGTTGACTTTTCATAGTTGGTCTCCTTGACGTTATTGTATCAGATTCATACTCGTAACGCATCGAAAACGCTTAAAAAGAAAAAAGGCTTTCTCAAGCCTTAATTCACAGTTTCTAAAATAGAAAGCAGAACTTCCATGCACAGTTTCGCTGAACGCTCAACCATCTTGCCGAATTCTTCTGCGCCGCCTTCAACACTGTCAGAAACAGATTTGATCAGCAGTGTATCAACACCATTGCGTGTTGCAGTCAATACAATTCCTGCAGCTTCCATTTCACAGATATCACAGTTGAATGTTTCGTGCAGTTCACGTTTTCTATCTGCCGGTTCAACAAACTTGTCTCCTGAGCAGCATGATACAGCACGCAGCTGTGGGAATGCCTTCAGTGCCAGTTCAACATATTTCTGTGTTGTCGGTACATGAATGTCATCAAATTCCAGATAACGTCCCACTTCACAGTGGTCATAATCAGAAGTGTCATAGTCATAATGCACAACATCTTTGACTACAACGGTTTCACACACTTTCATTTCAGGAATCAGACCACCAACAACGCCATAGTTGACGATCAGTTCAACATCAAATGCAGTAATCAGAAGCTGAGCTACTGCAGCTGCACCAATTTCACCTGCACCAGAACGCACAGCATACACTTCATGTCCCTTCAGATTGGACTTATAGACAGTGTATCCGTTCTTTTTAATTTCAGTCATTTCTGACCCATATTCATTCAACAATTGCTTCATTTCATCCACAATTGCCACAATCATCCCAATTTTCATTTCGTTCTCCTTCTTAATAGATTCACCTGAGACGTTTTCATTCCAAACGACGATGAATGTTCAACGATTTTGTAAGGTTCAAAACCACATTTTTTCTGCACTTTGAATGATGCCTCATTCTCAATAAAATTGCAGCACATCAGAAAATCATAGTTCTGCTGAGTAAAACACCATTCCACAAGACAGTGCAGTGCTTCACTCATCAGCCCCTGATTCCAGTAATCTTTTGACAAGACATAACCGATTTCTCTTCCTGTCAGATCATTCAGTTCTTCTCCTGCATATTGTCTTAAACACTCAAGACTTAAAGAACCAATGACTTTCTGATTTTCTTTATAGACCAGTGCAAATGTTTTCTTTCCCTCAATAAAGCGCTTTAAAATCGCCTGACTTTCGGACTTGGATTCATGATGAGACCATCCGGCTCTTTCTCCAACTCCATCTACACTGGCATATTCATAGAAATCATCCAGATCTGAATATTCCCAGTATCTTAACATCAGACGCTCTGTTTCAAGCACAACATGAGTTAAATCAACAACTGCGTTCATAATTCCCTCACTTTACTGATTGGACAGATCAAATGCAATACAACCCTGTGTCCCTGTCACACTGACCTGTGCTACTGCACCATTGATCATGACCATTCTCGGATACGTGTGACCAATGTCCGCCTCCATGACGACCTTGCATTCAAGTGCCATCTTAAAGGCATCTTCATATGTCATTCCTGTTTCAGATGATGGAAACAGCACTCTTCCTGCAATCACTACATCCTGACTTCTGAAAGCTCCCATGCTTTTCATCTGAAGCAGTGTACGGTACACATTTTCAGCACTCATCGAAAAGATATCAAAATACCAGATCAATGTTTCAGACTGATAACGATCAATAAATGATCTGGTCGCATCATACGGTGTACCAAACAAATCCTTCAAAGAATCCAGACACCCACCAATGCAACGTCCTGTAACATTCAAATCTCCTGAGAAAGACTTCCAGTGGTTTTCAGTTTCATAGACAGCAGGACCTTTTCTGAACTGTGGATCACAGTATTTCAGACTTTTCTGTACAACACTGTTTCCCTGAAGAACCTCAAGTGGTGCAAGCATCCACTCAGGAAGTTCTTCCAGATCAAATGAGCCTGCATTAGCTCCATACAACGTTGCTACATCGTATTTGGTTGTCAGGATATAAAGAAGTGATGTCGGATCAGAATAACCCATCATCCATTTCGGATTTTCTGCCAGTTCTTCAAAATTCACATAAGGAAGCATTTCAATCAGAAAATCACCGCCTGCAGCACACAGCAGTGCCTTCACTTCAGGATCACGAGCCATCAAAGAGAGCTCTTCAGCACGCTGTTTTCCTGAACCTGAGCGCAGATCATTCACTTCAACCAATGAACCCAGCTTGATTTCAAACCCCTGATTTTTCAGTTGAGTGATGGACAGATTGAACTCATCCAGTTTTCTTCCAACACCTGCACTGGGTGCAAACACCCCCAGCACATCCTTCTGTTTTATAAATCTTGGAAATTTCATTTTCTTTACCAAGAAAGCAGCTTATTCAGCTGCTTCCAGTGCGATTTTCATCATGTTAGTGAAAGAATTCTGTCTTTCTTCTGCAGTTGTTTCTTCATGAGTTACAAGAGAATCAGATACAGTCAGCAGACATGCAGCTTTCTTACCAAGTACATTAGCGTTGTGGAACAGAGCATAGCTTTCCATTTCACAAACCTTAGCACCATAAACATTCACGATATCGTTGATGTAGTCCATACCACCTGCACGATAGAATACGTCAGAGCTGTGGATACCAGTTTCAATCATAGGAATGTTCAGTTTTGCAGCAGCTGCACGAAGTTTTTCATTCAGTTCAGGTGCTGGTTCATTTGTAGGCTTGTCATAACCATTCTGAACTTTTGCATAAGTTGATTCAGAATAAGCATGAGTTCCCAGGATAACATCATAAACATGCAAATCAGGTGTGTAGCAACCGCAAGATCCGATACGAATGATGTTTTCTACATCATACTGAGTGTACAATTCGTAAGAATAGATACCGATACTTGGCATACCCATTCCACTTCCCATAACTGAGATTTCTTTACCATTATAAGTTCCAGTATATCCAAACATATTTCTAACTGTATTGAACATTACTGGGTTTTCCAGGAATGTTTCTGCGATAAATTTAGCGCGCAGTGGATCTCCTGGCATTAATACTGTTTTTGCAATCTGCCCTTTTACAGCGGCATTATGTGGTGTAGACATGATTATTCCTCCTAAAATATAGATTTATTATAACATAGAACGTACGTATTTGTATCCATCTTCCTATATAAGCTTTTACAAAATATGTATCTTCCTGATTACACAACATGATTTCTTCTAATCTTTCACTCCATAACCAAACCATGACAAAAGGAGTTCTCAGATCTGCAGAATGCAGAACTGAAAACTCCTGTTTTTATGCTTTAAAACTATTTATTTTCAATAACAGACACAACATTGAATCCACGTGTCGTCAGAACCTGCTTCATCACATTCGCTTCTGCATCACGGGCACGAATAACGATATCAACAATTCCTGGATAATGATAAACTGCCAGATTTGTAATAATCGCTTTCTGATCAAAGAAACACTGTGCTACTTCAGCAAGAATACCAGGCTTGTCTTCTGTTACCTCAATCACATAGCGTGTACCTGCTTCATAATATCCAAGCAGATCCACAAATGAATCAAAGATATCGTTGTGAGTAATGATTCCTACAACTTCATCATTTTCAACGACAACAAGACATCCTACTTTGTTTTTTCTCATGACAACAGCTGCTTCTTCCAAAAGAACGTCTGGTGAAATTGTGATGACATTTTTAATCATGACACTGTCACACTTTGTCTTGGAAAGCAGATAGTTCAATTCATAAATAGACAATGATGTTGCCTTGGATGGTGAATGTTCAGAAATGACACCTTCAGTCACTAAACCTACCAGATGTTTTCCTTCCACGACCGGAAGACGATGGAACCCATGTTCAGCCATGACATCCAGCGCTGTCGAAATGGAAGTGTCCTTGCTGATGCAGTAAGGATTTGCAGTCATTCGATTTCGTACATACATACTTCCCTTATCCTCCTAAATATGCTTTCTTGATTTCATCCGAAGCAGCAAGTTCTTCACCTGTGCCACTTAAGACAATTTTACCTGTTTCCATAACATACGCACGATCGGCAATCTGAAGTGCCATACGCGCATTCTGTTCAACCAGAAGAACCGTTGTTCCCTGTTTGTTGATTTCTGTAATGATGGAGAAGATTTCTTTTACAAGAAGCGGAGAAAGCCCCATACTTGGCTCATCCAGAAGCAGAAGTTTTGGTTTTGCCATCAAAGCTCTTCCCATCGCCAGCATCTGCTGCTCACCACCAGACAGTGTACCTGCCAGCTGTTTCTTACGTTCATTCAGACGAGGGAATCGTTCATACACCTTCTGCATATCTTCTTCAATGCCTTTTTTGTCTTTACGCAGATAAGCACCCATCAACAGATTTTCCGCAACACTCATATCCGGGAAAATACGACGACCTTCAGGTACCTGAGTAATCCCACTGGATACAATAGAACGTGCAGTTGCTTTGTTTAAGGAGTTTTCCAGAAAAATGATTTCTCCTTCACTTTTCTTTACAAGACCACTGATCGCATGAAGCAGTGTAGTTTTACCTGCACCATTGGCACCAATCAAAGCAACAATTTCACCTTCATTGACTTCCAGAGAAACCTGTCGAAGCGCCTGAATCATACCATAATGCACACTTAAATCTTTTACCTGTAACATCATGCATCCTCCCCAAGATAAGCTTCAATAACACGCTTGTTGGTCTTGATTTGTTCCGGATTACCACGAGCAATCAAACGTCCATAATCCAGCACATAAATACGTTCACAAATACTCATAACCAAAGACATATCATGTTCAATCAAGATAATTGTCAAATGAAAACGATCTTTGATGTCATGAATCAGCTGAGTCAATTCAGCAGTTTCCTGTGGATTCATCCCTGCTGCAGGTTCATCCAGAAACAGAATTTTAGGATCCGTTGCCAAAGCACGGGCAATTTCCAGACGACGCTGCTTCCCATAAGGAAGATTCTTTGCCAGGTCCATCGCATGCTCATCAAGATTCACTGTCTTTAACAGATCCATTGCACGTTTTTTAATTTCTTCCTCTTCCTTGTAATAACACGGAAGACGCAGAATCGACGCAATCACGCCTGTTTTCACTGACTGATGCATCGCAATACGTACATTGTCCAGAACTGTCAGTTCCTTAAAAAGACGAATGTTCTGGAAAGTTCGGGATACACCAAGTCTTGAAATAACATAAGGTTTTTTGCCACCAATGGATGTCATCTTTCCATCCACATTAAGTTCAATTGTACCTTCAGACGGATCATAAACTCCTGTCAACAGGTTAAACAACGTTGTCTTCCCCGCTCCATTTGGACCAATCAATCCAATCAGTTCACCCTGTTCAATTTCCATATTTACATTGGAGACAGCAGACAAACCGCCAAAGTTTTTTGTAAGTCCACTCACTTTCAAAACACTCATGATGCTGCTCCTTTCTTTTTATCAAATTTCTTCAACAGAGCATCAAATGAAAACTCTTTTCTACCCAGCAGTCCACTTGGTCTAAAAACCATGATGACAACCAGAGCCAGACCATAAACAATCATACGAACAGAAGAGAACTGTTGAAGTGCAGTATTCAATAAGCTGACCAGCACTGTTGAAATAAAGGAACCTGTAATCGATCCCATTCCCCCAAACACCACAAGAACAAGAATATCGATGGATTTGGAGTAAGTAAACATTTCAGGCTTAATGACATAGAATGCACCTGCATAAAGTGCACCTGCAACTGACGCAATCATTGCGCCAATCACAAAAGCCAGAATCTTGTACTGTGTTGTATTAATACCCATTGCTTCAGCTGCAATTTCATCTTCACGAACAGAAATGCAGGCACGACCATGGGCAGAAATTCCAAAATTCACAATCACAAGTGTACAGATGACCATTGCCCAGTAAACCATATGCCAAGACACTGCCTTAGGCAGAATCAGACCAGCGGCACCATTGGTAACTTCCATATTCAAAACAACGATACGGATAATTTCACCAAATCCAAGTGTTGCGATAGCCAGATAGTCACCTCGAAGACGAAGCGTTGGAATAGCCACAACAAGGGCAACCGCTGCAGAAATCGCCATGCCAATCAGCATTCCCAGCAAAACCCCAATCGTTCCGCCTGCAACCAGCTTCAGCACAACACCGCAGCTGTAGGCACCAATGATCATAAAGCCGGCATGTCCCAAAGAAAACTGACCTGTAATCCCAATAATCAGATTCAATGAAATAGCCAGAATAATATTAATCCCAATTGTCAACAAGACAGTCTGATAGACATTGTTGATGATACCTGTTGAAATCAGAACATTTAAAATAACATAGGTTGACACAATCAGTGCCAGCCAGAGAAGATTTGTACGTTTAAACCAGTTTTTCATACACTACACCTTCTCTTTCGTATTCTTTCCTAAAAGCCCGGCAGGCTTAATAATCAAAATCAGAATCAGAATGATGTACACAACTGCATCTTTCCATAAAGATGAACCATATCCTGCAACCATTGTTTCAACGATTCCAATAAAGAAACCTCCCAGCATTGCTCCTGGAATAATTCCAATACCGCCAAAAACCGCAGCGATAAACGCCTTGATCCCTGGAAGCATCCCCATCAGTGGGTTAATTGAGTTGTAATAAACACCAACCAGTACCCCTGCAGCTCCTGCTAAAGCAGAACCAATCGCAAAAGTAAATGAAATCACGGCATTTACATTGACACCCATCAGACGGGCTGCATCGCCATCTACAGACACCGCACGCATTGCACGCCCAATCTTTGTTTTATTCACTAGAAACTGAAGCGCAACCATCAATGTAATTGTAACTACAAAAATTACAATCTGCTGTGTTGAAATACGAACATTTCCTAACATGATTGTTTCATTGACAAAAACATTCGGAAATGTCTGAACACCCGCACCCATGACACGCTGTGTACCAGCTTCCAGAAAATAACTGACCCCAATCGCAGTAATCAATGCAGTAATACGTGTTGCATGACGCAAAGGCTTGTAGGCAATACGTTCAATCGTCATCCCAATGATTGCACATCCAACCATGGAAATCAAAAGTGCAGGCACAAACCCAAGACCTAATTTGGTCGTTACAATAAATCCAATATATGCCCCCAGCATGTAAATATCACCATGGGCAAAGTTAATCAGTTTGATGATTCCATAGACCATCGTGTATCCTAACGCTACCAGCGCATAAATACTCCCCAAAGATAATCCATTGATCATCTGCTGAAGAAACTGTGTCATAAACATTCTCCCCTTTCAAGTTAAAATAGGAGAAATTTCTTTCTCCTATTTCGTAAGTTTCTGTTAATTAGTCAACATCTGGGCTGACAGCTACAGCATCACCCTGTACACCATCGACCAATGTTACAACCAGAACGGACTTGATTGGAGTATGAGTATCATCAAAACTGAATGATCCTGTTACACCGTCAAAGTTGATGGATTCAACAGCATTGCGAACTGCTTCTGGATCTGTAGAACCAGCTTTTTCGATAGCCTGAATCAACAGATTTGTAGAGTCATATGCAAGAGCAGCAAACATACCAGGTTCTTCATTGTATTCAGCTTTATAAGCATCGATGAACGCCTGCAGAGCAGGAGAAGCACCAACAGTTGTATAAGCAGTTGTGTAGTAAACCTTGTTCAGGTTAGAAGCACCAGCCAGATCAATCAGGCTTTCTGAGTCAAATCCATCTGGACCAATGATTTCACAGTCAATACCCATTTCACGAGCCTGTTTGATGATCAGACCAGCTTCATTGTAGTATCCTGGAATATACAGAACATCAAAGTCCATATCTTTGAACTTAGTCAGTACAGAATTGAAATCAGTATCGCCAGCACTGTAGTAATCAGTAGCTACAATTGTACCACCAAGTTTCTTGAACTGAGCATTAAACGCATCAGCCAGACCCTTTGCATAATCACTTGCATTATCAGCATAAACGATAGCCTTAGCTTTACCCAGAGTATCAATTGCATACTGAGCCATTGCAGCACCCTGATAAGAATCTTCGAAGCAGATACGGAATACATAATCATAAACTTCACCAGAAGTTGGATTCAATGTCTGATTAATTGCAGTCGCAGAAGGAGAAACTACAGTAATCTTTGCATCATTCAGGATCTGATAAGAAGCAGCGCTTGCACCTGAAGTTGCTGGACCTACAACACCAACAACGCCATCACTAGCCAGCTGGGCAGCCAGAGTTACAGACTCAGTTGTATCAGATTTGTTGTCATAAACAACTTCGATATAATTTCCACCCGCTTCATTTGCATGTTTAATTGCAAGCTGAGAACCTTTCAATTCTGCAGTACCATAGTCAGCTACAGCACCTGTCAATTCATAATGAAGCCCAATCTTTACACCTGAGCTCGAGCCAGACGAGTCTGAAGCCGAATCTCCACAAGCAGCCATTGATGCTGCCATCATTACCGCCATCGCAGTCATGAATACCTTTTTCATTGTTTTCATATGTTTGCCCTCTCTTTTTTAATTAAGATGGTTCAATTATATAATTGTCTGCAAGCGTTTTCAATGGATTTTCTCTACATTTTACATTTTTCTTACAACACTTATGAAAACTTTTCATAAATGTTTTCATAAAGAAAAGGAGTGAATTATTTCACTCCTTTAACACCTTTTACACCCTTGGCACTTGAAGCACTGAAGTTGCTTAAGATATTGGAATCAAACGATGTGATTCTCTTCTCTCTTCTTCTCTGACGGTCAATTGCCTGTTTTACCAAAGCATCCATCAATTCAGTAAAGCTCATACCAGCTTCTTTCCACAGATAGAATGCCAGTGATCCTGGAATTGTGTTGATTTCGTTGACATAAACCTGACCTGTTGCATCATTGATCATAAAGTCAATACGACATACACCACTTGATCCCAGCACTTTAAATGTCTTTACTGCAAGACTCTGAATCTCTTCAGTCATTTCTTCAGAAATAGGTGCTGGTACAATACGACTTGCAGAAGCCATCCCCTGGCTCTTTGCACCTTTTGTCTTGCCGCTTCCCAAATATTTATCTTTGAAATCCAGAATTTCTGCACCCTTTGTGACTTCTTCAAGCACACTTGGTCTGCATTCAAAATGATCGCCCAGTACAGAACAGTTGATTTCTCTTAAGTTCTGAACCATCTGTTCAATGACAATCTTTTCATCATACTGACCCGCTTCTTCTACTGCAGCATCCAGTTCATCTTCATTGTGGGCAATCACAATCCCAACACTTGAGCCAAGACATGCAGGCTTCAAGACCACAGGATAACCAAGTTCAGCTACTTTAGCCTTGATTTCAGCCTTGTTTTCATCATAATCGCAGCCATAAATCCAAGTCCAAGGACACAGTGGCAATCCGCTGTTTTCAAGCATGTGCTTCATCACTGATTTGTCCTGTCCACAACCTGCCGCAATAACATCACAGCCTGCATATGGCAGTTTCAGCATTTCCAGCAGCCCCTGAATGGATCCATCTTCACCATTGGTGCCATGCATAACTGGAATTGCCAGGTCAATAACCACTTCTTCAGTCTTTTTAAAGAATGATTTTTTCAGAGGTTCAACAACCACTTTTCCATCTTTCTTTACTAAATGCACAAGAGGCACATTCTTTTTCAGTGTGTTCATATCTGTAAATGTCTGCACATTTCTCAGTTCTGGTCCACTGTAAAAATCTCTGTCTTTTGAAATATAGACAGGTACAACTTCATATTTTTCAGGGTTCAGCGCATTCATTGCCTGTGAGGCAGAAATAATGCTGACTTCATGTTCAACAGATTCTCCGCCAAACAATACCGCTACTCTAATTTTCATGATTTCATCCCTTCACACAAATTCTATACTATTATACTCAAACAAGTGACTTTAGGCTACAGAAGATAACCTAAAATCAGTTCAATTGTTGAATTCAGGGCATCATAATGTGTACGTTCCATACCATGTGATGCATGAACACCCGGACCAATCAGTGCACCCTTGATATCATTGCCCCCACGAAGAGCTGCAGAAACATCACTTCCATACATCGGATAAATATCCACTGCATAATTCAGTTTCTTTTCTTTCGCAATTTCAATCAACTGTGATGTCATCTGATAATCATATGGCCCTGAGCTGTCCTTTGCACAAATGCTGACATCATATTCAGTACATGCCAGATCCAGACCAATGCATCCCATATCCACAGCCAGAACTTCTTTGATTTCAGATGGAATCCAGCTGTTGCCATGCCCTACTTCTTCATAAGCAGTCACAATAAAAATTGTACGGTGCTTAGGTTTCAGCTGATTTTCTTTCAGTTCCTTCAATACCTGAAACATGCAGGCAACTGAAATCTTGTCATCCAGAAAACGTGATTTAATAAAACCACTTTCAGTAACAGTAGTTTTAGGATCTACCGCAATAAAATCACCATTCTGAATCCCCAGCTTCAATGTCTCTTCTTTTGACTTTACAACCTCATCAAGACGCACTTCCATATGTTCACACTCACGTGCTGAACTTCTAGCATCTGGATAAACATGCACACTTGGTGAATTGGATAAAATTGTCCCTGTGTACACCTTCCCTTCTCGAGTGATGACACGACAATATTCACCATCATATGTAGGCAGAAGCGGACCACCCAGAACTGTAAAGGCCAGTTTTCCATCACCCTTGATAGAACGCACCATCAGACCTAAAGTATCCACATGTGCACATACTGCTTTTGTATAAGATGAATCTTCTCCATCCACTTCAATCAACAGGTTGCCTTTCGCATTCAACCATGCTTTATAACCAAGCTTTTCAGCTTCTTCCTTTAAAAAAGCCATTGCATGATGTGTATATCCTGTTGGACTATCAATCGCAAACAATGCTTTCGCAAATTCAAAAAATGTTTCTTTTCTCATAGATATCATCTCCTTCCTTTATTTTACACCAATTTCCTCCATTTTACGCCACAAAAAGCTACAAACACGCTAAAGAAAAAGACACAAAGAATGAAGTATGTTAAAATAATCCAGATAAAGGAGAAACCTTATGCTTGAAAATATCGCAGTAAAATACTACAACATGGGATACAACTGTGCAGAAACTCTGTTTCTTGCAGGAAATGAAATGTACAACTTAGGCTATGACGAAAAGTCAGCACGCCTTTTTGCCGCATTTGGAGGAGGACTGCAGTGCGGTGATCTATGTGGATGTCTGACAGGTGCTGCAGGAGTTCTAGGAGCCATGTTTGTGCCTACAAAAGCACATGATGTTGCTGAACTTCGCCCCTACACACAGCTTTTAATCAGAGAATTCGAAAAAGCTGCAGGTGCCAGAAAATGCATTGACATCAAACCTCATCTTTTCTCAAACGGTATCAGATGTCAAAACACCATCATCCAAGGTGCTATCGCGCTGAAAAACACAATTGAACTCATCAAGAAAGAAGCCAGATAATGATCCAATGTCATTAAGTTAAGACATTGAACATCAGATGGGTACAGATAAAATGTACCCGTCTTTTTTTATTTTTCTGAGATAATGTTGTTGACATGACAGAAGATTTGTGTGGCCTATTATTTATTTCAAGCAATAAATAATA